>JAYTEI010000024.1:0-20741 GCA_043735445.1 Akkermansiaceae bacterium
CAAATCCGCTGTCTAATTTCTCCCGTCATAGCCGCCTATGAAAGCCAATCACCTCCTCTCCCTGTTCGTTTTGGTCACCCCGCTCGCGGCTCAGGACGCTCCCAAGCCGGTTGAGAAATCTCCAGTGGTCGATGCGAAAGCGTTGTCGCCTAACCAACAAGCGTTTCTCAATCTCCCAGAAGAAAGCCGCAAAGATTTCGTGAAGCACTTAAGCGAGGCGACCCGGCTTTTCCAACAGAAGCGGATTTTCGAAACTCTCGACGAACTCGACAAAACTCAGAAGATTTTCGCCGACAGCCCGGAAATCTACAATCTGCGCGGCAGTTGCTTCGTTGAAATGCGTGCCTTCGACAAGTCGCTCGCCGAGTTTGAAAAAGCCCGCAGTTATACCAAGGACAATGCGAGTATCGACTTCAACATTGCCGAGATTTACTTCGTCACCAAGGAGTGGAAGAAGTCACTCGATATCTTGGAGAAGATCAGCAAGATCAAGCCACCGATAAACATGGCGCTCGGTCGGTTAGTCGAGTTCAAGATGCTTCTCTGCATGAAAAAACTCGGTATGAATGCCGAGGCGGCGACCCTCGCCGATAAGTATGATTTCCTCGACGACTCCCCTTATTACTACTTCGCGCAGGCGGCGCTCGCCTATGACAAGAAGGATTTGGTCAAAGCGGAAGAGTGGTTAGCCATCGCCGGCCGCATTTTTCAAGACCCCAATGTCCTCGCTCCGTGGCAGGACACGATGGTCGAGTATGGCTACATCAAGAGCTTCTACGGCGACGACTCTGCGGCTGATAAATAACTCACGACTCGCCCGCAGCGCGCTTGAGTTCCTCGATGAACGCCAGCACCTGCGACGAGGTGTTAGCCTCTGCGGAAACTCCCGCTGCCACCTCGATCTGCTCCGGCTCGACTGCCAGCGGACGAGTGATCAGCCGCTGGCGTTGCCCACGCCCGACACCGCTGCCCGTGCCTAACAGCGCGATCCCGAGGTTGCCTTCGAGCGCCGCAGTCAAGCTGCTGATGCCGTCGAACTCGCCTGCGATCTTCGCTTGCAAATGATGCTCGCGGAAAAATCCGGTCACCCGGTCCCAGTAGTCGGGATAGTGCTCGCGGTCATATAACAGCATCCGCTGGCCATCCAGATCCTTGGCGGAAATCTGCTTCAACTTCCCTAACGGGTGACTGATCGGCATCACCACCTGCCAACCATAGTTTCGCAAGGCGATCCAGCGAATCGGCTCCTGGCTGCCATTGCACGGGGCCGCGAGGATCAAGTCTAACTTCCCCGCCGCCAGGCCCGCCCGCATTTCTGCCGACGACCAATCGCACAAGCTCACCCGCACTCGTGGGTGAAACTGGGTGAAGCGCTCGATCGCGACTGATAGAAACTCCCCAGCCAGCGACGGCGCGTAGCCGACGCGTAACGGCTCGCCGGTCGCCGTGGCCTTGACCTTTTCGACCATCGCGTCGCTAAATTTCACCAACTTGCGCGCCTCAGTCATTAGTAATTCGCCCGCAGGTGTTAGGTGGATCGAATGCGCCCCGCGTTCTAGCAGGGTGGTGTCCAGTTCTTCCTCCAGCGCCTTGATCTGCCGACTTAGCGCGGGCTGGGTGAGGCGCAGTTTTTTGGCCGCCGCCGTGATGCTGCCGGCTCCTCCCACTTCGAGAAAATGTTTGAGCTGGCGCAGGTCCATGGCGCGATTGTTGATCGGGTGCGAGGGAAACGGCAAGCGATGCGTTGCAACGCGGATCACAGCCCGCTAGATTGCTTTCAAATTCACCACCATGGGACTCGAAAAAATCACTCAAAAACTTCAGGAAGCACTCCAATCGGCGCAAAGCATCGCCTCGAAATCCGCCCACTCGGAACTGAATAGCTTCCATGTCTTACTCGCCCTACTTCAACAAGAAGGCGGCATCGCCACCCCGATTTTGCAAAAAGCCGGCGTCGATATCGGGCGACTAAAACTCACCGTCGCCGCCGCGCTCGCCCGCGAACCGAGTGTCCAGGGCGCGTCCACTCAGCCGCAGATCAGCGTCGGATTGCGCGCCACCTTGGACTCCGCCGACAAGGCCCGCGAGTCGCTGGGCGACGACTACCTCAGCGTCGAACATTTTCTGCTAGGTGCTTTGAAAGGCGACTCGCCCGCCGGCAAACTCCTCAAAGAAGCCGGACTCGATGAGAAAAAAGCCCGCGACGCCATCACCGGCGTCCGCGGCTCGCAGAAGGTCACCGACGACTCGCCCGAGGGGAAATACCAAACGCTCGAGAAATACGGCACCGATCTAACGGCCCGCGCGCAGGAGGGCAAGATCGACCCCGTCATCGGCCGCGACCACGAGATCCGCCGCGTCCTCCAAGTCCTTTCCCGCCGCACCAAGAACAACCCGGTGCTGATCGGCGAGCCCGGCGTCGGCAAGACCGCCATCGTCGAGGGGCTCGCCCGCCGCATCGTCTCGGGCGATGTGCCGGACTCGATGAAAAACAAACGCATCATCGCCATGGATCTCGGCGGGATGTTAGCCGGCGCGAAATACCGCGGCGAGTTTGAGGAACGGCTCAAAGCATTCCTCAAAGAAGTCACCGATTCCGACGGCCAGATCATCCTGTTCATCGACGAGCTTCACACCATCGTCGGTGCCGGTGCCAGCGAGGGCGCGGTCGATGCTTCTAACCTCCTCAAGCCCCAGCTCGCGCGTGGAGAACTCCGCACCATCGGCGCGACCACCCTTGATGAATACCGCAAGTATATTGAAAAAGACGCGGCGTTAGAGCGGCGTTTCCAGCCTGTCATGGTCGGCGAGCCGTCGGTGGAAGACTCCATCGCCATCCTCCGCGGCCTCAAGGAGCGCTACGAAGTTCACCACGGCGTGCGCATCCAAGACAGTGCGCTGGTCGCCGCCGCCACTCTATCAGACCGTTATATTTCCGGCCGTTTCCTGCCGGACAAGGCCGTCGATCTCATGGATGAAGCTGCCGCCCGCTTGAAGATCGAACTCGACTCGATGCCCACTGAGATCGACGTGCTGGAGCGGCAGATCCTCCAGTTAGAGATGGAGAAGAAAGCCCTCGAAAAGGAAACGGATCGAGCCTCCGTCGTCCGCCTCGAAAAAGTCAGGGAAGAGCAGGCGAACCTCCGCGAGAAATCCTCTGGCCTGATGGCTCAGTGGCGGAATGAAAAGGCCATCATCGACCTCGTTAGAGCCGCTCAGGAAAAAATTGAGTCGCTCAAAGGCGAGGCCGAACGCGCCCAACGCATCGGCGATCTCACACGCGCCTCGCAGATTACCTACGGCGATCTACCCGAAGCCCACCGCGAACTCGATGCCGCCAAGGACCACCTCACCGCCCTCCAAGGCCAGGGTGCGTTGCTCAAGGAAGAAGTCACCGAGGAGGACATTGCCCGCATCGTTTCCTCGTGGACCGGCATCCCGGTGAGCCGCTTGCAGGAGGGCGAGAAACAAAAACTCATTAGCATGGAAGCGCGGTTAGGCGAGCGCGTCGTCGGTCAGAAAAAAGCCATCAAGGCAGTTTCCAACGCAGTCCGCCGTGCCCGCGCCGGCTTCCAGGATGAGAATCGGCCGATCGGTTCCTTCATTTTCCTCGGCCCCACTGGCGTCGGCAAGACCGAGCTATCCAAGGCGCTCGCCGAGTTTCTGTTCGACGACGAGGGCGCCATGATCCGCATCGACATGTCAGAATACATGGAGAAACACAGCGTCGCCCGGCTGATAGGCGCACCTCCCGGCTATGTCGGCTACGAGGAAGGTGGCCAACTCAGCGAACAAGTTAGACGCAAGCCATACTCCGTCGTGCTCTTCGACGAAATCGAAAAAGCCCACCCGGATGTCTTCAATGTCCTGCTCCAAGTCCTCGACGACGGCCGCATCACCGACGGCCAAGGCCGCACTGTGGACTTCCGCAACACCGTGCTGATCATGACTTCTAACATCGGCTCGCAGTTCATCCTCCACGAGGGAAATGCCGAGCAACGCGAAGCCAAAGTCACCGAAGCCCTGCGCGGCCATTTCCGCCCGGAGTTCCTCAACCGCATCGACGAGATTATCATCTTCGACCGCCTCCACCGCGACGAAATCACCACCATTGTCGATCTCCAGCTCGCCCGCGTCCGCCAGCGCCTCGCCAAGCAAGGCCTCGGCCTTGCCCTAACCGAAGCCGCCAAGGAGCACATTGGCAGTCAGGGCTACGACCCGATCTACGGTGCCCGCCCGCTCAAGCGGGTGATTCAGCACCTCCTGCTAGACCCGCTCAGCCTCGACGTGTTGGAAGGCAAATTCGTCGATGGCGACGTGATCCAAGCCGACGTGGATGGCACTAGCATCGCCTTCACCAAGTGAAGGCGGACGTTAGAGTTTTCTAGCGGTTCAGGAGACCGGCGAAATTTTTGCGACCCGCCCATAGCAGATAGACCGCGAGCAGGCAGATCACGATGAGCACGGGATCTGCGAAACCCGCGCGATTCGTGAGGAATGCGTGGTAGGCGAGGATGTTCAGAATGACCGGGCCGAGGAACAGCAACCCGAAATTGCGGGTGAGGGGAATGGCGCACAAAATTCCGCCGATGAGTTCGCAGGCTTTTACGAAATTCATGTAGCCGGTGGGAATGATCGCGCCCATGAAAAGAGCCTGAGGCGAGTCTGCCGGCGGTGGCGGCATGTCAGGCATCAGCTTGAAGAAATACATGAGTGCGAAGGCGATGAAGGCGAGACCCAGCAGGCCGCCCGCGATGTTAGGGATGTGTTTCATGGGGAATGGTTCGGATGATTTTTAAAGTATATGGCTGGCGCGAAGCGCACCGTGTGCATGACAGAATTACTCAATGAACTTCCAGATGACAGGAAATTTATGCTGCCTAGCCGTCACCCATTTGCCGAAATATTTTCCATGAAATGACAAGTAGGGTGTCCGCCGCCAATCAAGGTCCTGATGGAAACTCTTCTAAAACCCAGCTCATGCCTGCTGCGAACCCTCGCGATTTGGATAGGCCTCGTGCTAGCAGCCTCTGCCCAGCCCGGCTATGCACCCGTCCGAACCGCCAATCCGCTCAAGGGGTTCGTGCCCTACAGCGGGATTCACACGACTAACAACCTGCCTTACAGCATGGAGTTTTTCTACCTGCCGCTCAAAGACCTGATGAGCGGGGCTAACAGCTTCACTTGGAACAATCTCGACTCTCTGGCGCGGTGAAATCGCCGGCCGCGGACGGCAGGCCGTTTGCCGGGTCTATCTCGACTACCCCAAGCAGGCTTCAGGGGTGCCAGATTTCCTGCGAGATGGGCCGGATGGCGTCCGAGGAAATGCCGATGACCTCGTGATGCGGACCTCCGACGAGCACGACAACCACGGCGACTCCCTTTCGCCCGACTACTCCGATCCCCACCTGCGTGCCGCGCTTGTCCACTTCATCGCGGCTCTAGGGACGCGCTACGACGGAGAAGGGAACCGCAGTTTGCACCCGGACCGCGCTGGTTTTTTCCTGAAAATAGAAATATCCGCCCGGTGTAAATCTCTCCCAAATTTTTGACTATTACACCGCAGAGGAAGGAACGCCGTAGAGCCTGAATTTGTGGGATGATGACTTATTAGATGGAACGGCTGACGATGCGTGAGTGAGGGAATCTTGAGTCATCAGTGGAGAAGTTTTCCCGCAGATTCAGGGACGACCCAGAAGTGTTCAGCATGGTCCCTGCTTCACAGGAATTTTTTCTGCCGGATGATTCAAATAGGTGCTGAAGCTGCTAGATTTACCCTGCTTCCCTTCGTTCGTGGCCCGGACTAAGGACAAGATTGATGAGCTAAAGCTTTCCGGCTGGAAGCTTCTCGATGATTTCCGGGCACGTCTCGCCAAAGCGCAGGCGGCGGCACCCAAAGTTGCGGAAAAGCCCGGCGGCCCCGAACGCAAACTGCTAGAGTCTGACTATTTCTGTCTCTTTCTCTGCGGTTTGCTCAATCCGGTGGTCGATGCCATGCGCGGCGAGCCATCTCAAGCGGGTGCCGCACGCCTGGAGGACCCGGGAGGATCCCTTGGCGGAGATCTGGCCGAAGGCGCAGGAGATGCTGGGCGGTGTCTCGCCCGGCGGGGGGGGGGGGGGTGGAGGAAAAACATTTGCGGAGGTTCCAGCGGCGGGTGCGGGATTGGCGGCTGGAGCATGGGCTGGCAAGGAGGAGTATGACGCTTTCCTGGTCAAGGTGCTGGAGGTGGCCAATCGGCGGCGGACGAAGCGTCTGGGCGAGGAGCTGGCGGCGATGCCGGAATGCGGAAAGCCGTGATAACGGCGATCATCGATGGAGCAGGTCTAACTGGCATGGCGTGAGCGATAGCGAGGGCAAACGCGGATCGCGGATCTGGCGGATTACCGGGAGTTGATGGTTAGCGTTAGGAGTGACAGCACGATCCGGGTGAACAAGATGGTGTATTCGGTGCCGTGCCGGTTGATTGGGTTGAAGCTGCTGGCGCGGGTCGGTGAAAACGAGATCGCTTTGTTAGCCGGGGCGCGGGAGGTGGCGCGGCTGCCGTTGTCGCGCGGGGACCGCGGGGCGGGGAATCGACTTCCGGCGTTTGATCGGTCATTTGCTGCGCAAGCCGGGGGCGTTCGCGGGGTATCGGTGGCGCGAGGAGATGTTCCCGTCGCTGGTTTACCGGGCGGCTTATGATCGTCTGGAGCGTGTCAGCGGCGATGCGGATAAGTGCTATCTCGAAGTGCTCAAGCTCTCCCAAAGACTCTGCCCCCAAAGACGCGGCGACAGCGGCGCACCCGTGGCCTCGTTTCCCCCGCTAACAGCAAAGTCTCCGCCGCCTTACACGAAGTCGCCGCGAAGATCCGCACGAAAGTGCCGGTTTCCTAACTGGTGGGCAGACTGAACTCGAACTCGATCCATCCGGGAGCGGATTCGTTCAAGCGCAGCTCGCCGCCGTGGGCCTTGAGCAACTCCTTGGCGATGTTCAGGCCCAGGCCGTATCCCCGGACGTTTCCTCCCACGGAAGATCCTCGCCGGAAGCGTTCGAAAATGCGCTCTCGGTCTTCCGCCGCGATTTCCTCGCCGGTGTTGGAAATTCTCACCACCAGTCTTTCTGCTTCCCGGAGCCCGGCGAGACGGACCACGCCGCCGGGCGAGGTGTATTTGGCCGCATTTTCTATCAGATTTTGCAAAACCATCGCCACCAGCCGGCGGTCCGCCCTGACCGGCAGCGGGTCGGGGAGAAATTCTTCCACCCTGATGTTCATGCCATCCACCAGCGTCTGGAGATCATCGCTGGAAGCTTGGATCAGCGGCCTGAGGTCCATTTCCTCCATTTCCAAAAACATGCCGCCGGCATCCGCCCGTGCTAACAGAAGAAGATCCTCGATCAGCGAGGTCAGGCGCCGGGTCTGCTGACGGAGCATGGAAACCTCGGCGGACTGGGCCTCGCTCAAGTCCGTCGCCCGCGAAAGATGATCCAGCCCCGCACGGAGGATGGCCACCGGGGTCTTGAGCTGGTGCGAGGCGTCTCCGGAAAAGCGCGTCGCGATTTCATAGGAATTCTGGAGCCGGTCGAAGCTCCGGTTCAGCACCTCGGTCAGCTTGGAAATTTCATCCTTCGCCCCCGGCTGCGGCAACCGCTCGGTCGGATTATTCGCACTGATCCTCTCGGCCGCCGCTGTCAGTTCCGCCACCGGGGAAACCGCCCTGCGTCCGAGCCACAGCCCGCCAAAAAAAACCACTAGCCCCACCACCGGCAGCGCGGTGGCGAATCCCACCCCCATCTCCTTCTGAAAACGCCGGATCATGTTCAGCTTCCTGCCCAGCCGCACCACGTAGGGATCCACCCGCCACACCCCCACCCGCGCGGCCCGACCGGACACCTTCATCGTCCGAACTTCTCCAAGTTCGCCGCCTAACGGAGCCCCTTTCAGGTTCGCGGACTGATAGACCACACGACCGTCCGGCCCCTGGATCACCAGATAGTCCTCCCGCATGTCCACTGGGATGAATATCTCACTCAGGGGAGCCAGCGGGTCCTTCGGTGCGTCGCGGAAGTTCTGCAAGTCCCAGACCAGTTCCATGGCGTCGCCGTGCAGTTCCTCATCCAGTTCCTTGATCTGATAGAAATAGAGCGTCACCATCATCACCACCGTGCCAGCGACCAGCGCGGCCATCGTCAGCAGCGCGGCATAGACTCCCACCTTCACCTTGAGGGACCAGCGTGTCATGATGCCGTTTTCATCCTGTAGCCGATGCTGCGGATCGTCCGGATCACGGAATCCTGACCCGCCCGGTCGAGTTTCTTCCTGAGCCGCATGATGAAAATTTCCACGGTCCGCGTGTCATACTCATGCTCGCGTTCCCAGATCCGTTCGCAAATTTCATCCCGGGAAAATGTCCTGCCGGGCTCCTTCATGAAAACCTGCAGGACCTCGAACTCCCTCGGAGAGAGTTCGATTTTTTCCGCTCCGCGGCTCACCTTGCGCTTCACCGTGTCCATCCGCAGGTCACCCACCTGGATTACCATGCCCGCATCCGAGGAAAGACCTCTCCTGCCTAACACATCGATCCGCGCCAACAGCTCTTCCATCGCGAACGGCTTGATCAAATAGTCGTCGGCCCCCGCTTTCAATCCCGCCACACGGTCGCCGATGTCCGAGCGCGCCGTGAGCATCAGCACCCGCACCGGCAGTCGCGCCGCACGGATCCGGGCCAGCACCTCGAATCCGTCGAAGCCCGGCAGATTCACATCTAACAAAACGAGATCGAAACGGGAATCGATCACCGCCTGCAATGCCGAGGGCCCGTCCGCCTCACGACTGACTCCATGACCCGCCCGCACCAGCGAGCGGTTCACTTGCTCCGCGAGTTGGGGTTCGTCCTCGACCAGCAAAATATCCATCGGGATTCATTCCACCCGATGACCACCGTCTGAGCAAGTGCGGATGAGTAACCGCATGGTTGGATTCTAAAGGTTGCCGGAAGGTTACCAGGGCTGGTATCCTCGGCAGAATTCCCCTGGAAAACGAAACATCCCCATCACCGGATCACACATTGGCCGATCACACCGGCATCGTCCGTGTCAGGCCGGATCTGGTGGATGCGCGGGTGGAAATCGACTTCGACCCGCAACGACTGAGCGAGAGCGATGTCTTGGAATTGGTCAAAGAGCACCGCACTCAAGTGGCCGCCCTTTTGGAAAAATCCATTTTCCGGCTGGAAGGCGGCGTGTGCGAAGCTTGCGCGCTGAAGTTAGAGCGGAAGGTTGCAAAAATCCCCGGCGTCCGCCGCGCGTCCGCGACCTATCTGGGCAAGGTCATTTCCGTAACCTTCGATTCTGGTTTCTCCCGCGAATCCAGCGTCCTGGCCCAACTGCGGACCACCGGTGGCGACATCCGCCCGCTTGATGCGAAACTGGAGGCCGAACGGCGCTCGCTCTATCAGCAAGCGCGTTCGGGAGATCTCAACGAGGAAATCTCCTGCGCACTTGGGCTGTTGTTTCTGTTAGCGGAACTGTTCGTCGGGAAATTCACGGGAACCGGAGCCGCCACGCACGCACTCTATCTGGGCGCTTACCTCTTCGCCGGCCAGCAAGGCGTGCGCTCCGCCATCGCCTCGCTCCGCGAGCGGGTGCTGGATGTGGCCGTGCTCATGGTCCTCGCGGCACTCGGTGCGGCACTGATCGGTGCACCGTTCGAGGGCGCGCTGTTACTGTTTCTCTTCAGCTTTTCAACGTCCTCCAGCGCTCGCAGAGCAACTCCACAGTCTGGGGCTGAAAAAAGTCGTCATGCTCACCGGAGACCCGCGCCTCGTCGCCGCGGCCATCGCTAAGGAAGCAAAGGTCGATGAAGTCCATGCCGGACTCCTTCCTGATGACAAACTCCGCGTCATCCGCGAGCTGAAAAAGGAAGGCTGCGTCATGATGATCGGCGACGGCGTGAACGACTCCCTCGCCCTCGCCATTTCCGACATCGGGATGGCCATGGGTGCGGGCGGCACCGATATGGCCATGGAAACCGCCGACATCGTCCTGATGGGAGATCGCTTGGAAAACATTCCCCTGCTCCACGCCCACGCCCACGCCCGCCGGGCGCGACGGGCGCGACGGGTGCTGTTACAAAACCTCATCTTCGCCAGCGCGGTCATCGTCGTCCTGATCTCCGCCGCCCTCGGCTTTTCGCTGGCACTACCGCTGGGTGTCGTCGGACATGAAGGAAGCACGGTGCTCGTCTGTCTGAACGGCCTGAGGCTGCTGATGGTCAAACGAGTGTGGTGAATACTTAGAAAGCCCAAGAGCGGCGCGGGGCACTTCTCTTGGGCTTATCTTTTGCTGGTGCTACGAGAGACGAAATTCCCCAATTGGAATCAACTCCTCTCCCACCACCATAACCTAACTAAAACTCCCCACCTTGGTTAAAAGGTATCCGCTTTTGGCCTCATATCATCACGAATCGTGAATCGAAGCAACGGCGATACTTAGAATGCAGCCCATGCCTCAAGATAGAGATTGTTGTTATCTCGCGCATCCCGTCCAGAGCCGTTGTAGTTTGAAGAGCTGCCATCGAATCGATTGTAGATTACATATTGCGCGGAGAGCTTGAGACTGCTGTTGGGCCAGAACGATGGCCCGCCGCCCTTGCCGAACGGCAAGTAGTTGGCCTGCAAGATCAGACCATCACTAAGTGGTGAACCTTTCCGGCTATCCGAATACAATCCGGCATCCCGGCTTCCGCCAGCGAGGAAATAACCAACCGTGCCGCCCACTGTCTTATCGTAAATGTAATCAACAGCAATCTTGCTGGTAATGAGGTGATCGGATCGATTGGTGGTGTTGCCCAGGGTATTGCTTGCATCCCAGTTCTGATCCTCGAAGATCAGCGATGCCGTTCCAGTTAGATAATTTTTCCCGATGACCGACTGATACTGTGAGTCGATTCCCCAGTCGATGGCAGAGTCTTTTCCAGCACTGGAATCCCGCCTAGGATAAGTATTGGCTGCCAGCCCGAAAATGCCGGCTTCAAACGATTGGTCTCCGAAGTTCCGGGTGTATGCCATGCGCCAGTATGGAGCGACTCCGGAAATTTCAGCCTCATCGCCTGTGTCCACACCCATGTTGTGCTGAAAGTTTACTCCAGCAGTCCGATAAAGGGCGAAATCCAGATAAACAGACTTGGAAATCATGGCATAAGCTCCCGCTCCGAGCACTTCCTGGCCAAAGCCACCTTCTACCAAAGTCGCAGCCCCAGGAGTAGGCGCAAGTCCCGATCCACTGTATGGAAAACCCCAGACCGGCGTGGAATTCCAGGGATCCTGCATCGTCGGATTGTTGTTCAGATAGAATCCATAAGCCGTATCCTGACCTAAAATCGTAGCGGAATCCGCATACCGTATCTCGGCATTATCCCAAGAGAAGACATCGCCAACCCCATCGTAAGTGGCCTGAAGAAAGACCCCGAACTTATCCAGAGTTTTGGCAGCATCCGCACCGAACAGGTTCTCCGCATAGGGGCCGAAGAGTCTTCCCGCATAGATGATGCTGGCTTGCGAAAGCGCGGCATTATCATTTTTCGAGAAATGCGGTGCCGCTCCGCCAGGTTGGTCTTGGGCGGTGGTAGTGAATGACGGCTGGATGAAGAAGGAGATCGGTGGAGCTTTGGATTCCCCGTCGCTGTCGACAAACCCATTGATTTTGAAAGTCCGCCCGTAATTTGTCAGGACAGGAAACTCACCGCCTTGATGACATGCCGAGCATGATTGCCCGGTCTGCACGGCGAAGCTGGGAACCGCCGCAGCCTTGGGTAGGATTAAGACTAGCAAGGCAAGAGCCGCCAGTGCGATAACTGGAATTTTTTTCGGGGATTTCATAATTATAGTGATTTCAGTAAAGTCGCGGCCGAATGGGAGAGAGAACTCATTTCAACGCCCATTCATACCAATCTAGTCCATAAACCAGTTGACCACCCAAATGTCCTGTCACGGCGACCAGCAAGGCACCGGAGAAAAGAAACAATCGAAAGACCCGTGTCCCGGTTTTGGATTTGATAAATTCAAAATGCCACATGACCAGAAGGAGCAGCGCCAGAACCGCAGTGCCTGTGCCCAGCCATCGATGCCAATATAGTGTTGCCTTCAACTCAGGCGTCACGCCTTCCGTCGCCGTCAAACACCACCCCAACGCGGTGGCCAGAATGGAGCTCGGTGCCGCCAGATAGAGATTGAACGAAACGGCATTTCGTAAGAACTGCCCGGGCTTGAGCAGATAAAAAAACTCCGCCAAGGCACCCAGCATCAGAAGCGCGACCGGAAAATGTATGATCGACGGGTGAAACTGTCCAAAAAACTTCAGCATTGTGACAAATCAAGTGGAGGATGGGGTCCAAACGGAAAACGAAAATCGTTAGATCATTTTTGCGATTTAATATACTTCTCTGGATTCGCATTGAATTTGCGAATACACGATTTACAGCAAAGTGTGTAAGTCTTTCCATTGTAAGCAACCTCGATCGGAGGCCCCTTATCGCCTCCAACCGCATCTCCCGAGACCGGGCACTTTTTGACTTCCTTGGATTCTTCCGCATACGATGGAACACAAAGGAGCATCATGGAAAATACCGATGTGAGGAGGATTAACATTTTTTTCATTTGATTGGCGGTTTTGGAATTTTGATTGATCAAGGCTTCATTCAGGCCAATTTGAACCCTAGTGAATTTGGCGTAACATGGGCAGCCGAAGCCATCGGTATCAATGATTTTACATTTTCATTGGTAACAGGTCGTAAGGAATCCAACACTGGCTCCAAGGGGGCTGGCGCAGAAAAAGGCGTCACCGAAAAGTGGATCCGGAGTGCTCTGATGCTCAGAAAAGGAGATAGAGTAAGATTTCTCTAGTGCCGATGCGGACGGAGAATAGCAGGTCCGAATGCACCTGCTGGAGGCTGGACTTGACGAACGAGCCGGGGAGGCCCCTTAAAGATGACCAGTCAATCCGGGCAACTATGCTTTCAGGTAAGTGGCTTTTGAAAAAGGCCGTGGCGTGCTCCAGTTGGGAGAAAATGGCTTCGAAGAATCCGTCGTGGGTATGCGCGGCGGGGGTGAGCGAGCGAGGCTTCTTCAGGTTTCACAAGTCCAAGACTCTATCAAGCGTCCGGTGGAGACACGGGCACTTTCGCCCGGCGGCGTCCTTTCAGCCACGGAAGTGCAGGATGCCTAAATCTCCGGTGTTCTCCGGGGCATTTGGAAGCGACAACCCCCACACTGGACAAACCTGGCGGGGTCTGGCATCCATCCGGCCTTATGTCTGAGTTAGCGAAAGCCTATGAACCGCAAGCGGTGGAAGCCAAATGGTACGCCGCTTGGCTCGCCGGAAAATGTTTCGAAGCCGATCCCGCGTCCGCGAAGGACGGCTATTCGATCGTGATTCCGCCGCCGAATGTCACTGGGATTTTGCACCTCGGCCATGTCCTGAACAATGCGCTGCAGGACATCCTCGCCCGCCGGGCGAGGCAAAATGGCAAGGAAGTAATGTGGCTGCCCGGCACCGACCATGCCGGCATCGCGACTCAGGCGCGGGTCGAGCGCGAGGTGCGTGAGACCGAGGGTGTGAGCCGCCGCGATCTCGGGCGCGAAGAGTTTCTCAAACGTGTTTGGGATTTCAAAAACAAGCACGGCGATATCATCATCAATCAACTCAAGCGCCTCGGTTGTTCATGCGATTGGAGCCGCGAGCGCTTCACGATGGACGCGCCCTATACCGAGTGGGTGAGTCATGTGTTCGTCGAGTTATTCAAAAAAGGTCTAATCTATCGCGGCAAGCGGATGGTGAACTGGTGCCCAGTCTCACTCACGGCTTTGTCCGATGAAGAAGTGATCATGACGCCGCAGCGCTCGAAATTATACTTTATGAAATACGAACTCACCGACGCCCCGGGTGAGTATTTAGAAATTTCCACCACCCGGCCGGAGACGTTGTTAGGCGATGTGGCGGTGGCGGTAAATCCGAATGATCCGCGCTTCACGAAATATCTTGGGCGCAAGGTGTTCCGACCGTTTCCTCATGCAGAGATTCCTATTATTGTGGACGAGCATGTAGATATAGAATTCGGCACGGGGGCATTGAAGATCACGCCGGCGCATGACAAGGCGGACTTTGAAATCGGCGTGCGTCACGGACTTGATATCATCGATGTTTTAACTCCAGATGCCCATATCAATTGCCCGGATTGCCCGGAGCTCCATGGGTTGGACCGGCTCGTCGCCCGAAAGAAGGCGGCGGCGATGTTAGAAGATATGGGTTTGTTGATCCGGGTGGAGGAATACGAGAACAACGTCGGCTTCTCGGAGCGTGGGCATGTGCCGATCGAGCCACGGATTTCGATGCAGTGGTTTTTGAAATACCCATGCGTCAGCGAGGCTGCTGAGGCGGTGGCGAATGGTGATATTAAATTCCGTCCCGAGCGGTGGGCGAAGACCTACGCGCACTGGATGGATAATCTCCAAGATTGGTGCATCAGCCGCCAACTCTGGTGGGGCCATCAAATCCCGGTGTGGTATCGCAAGGATAAGCTGGAGGATTTAAAGAATGCGGAGTCGTTGGATACTACCCATCTTGGCCATGGACTTTTATATGTCGGCACCGAGCCCCCCGCCGACGGGGAGAACTGGACGCGCGACGAGGATGTGATGGATACTTGGTTTTCCTCGTGGCTGTGGCCGTTCGCGACGATGGCCAACGTGGGCGAGGAAACTGCGACATTGAAGAAATTCTATCCGACGGATGACCTCGTCACTGGCCCAGATATCATCTTCTTCTGGGTCGCGAGGATGATCATGGCGGGCTTCGAGTTCACCGGGGCGCTGCCCTTTAGAAATGTCTATTTCACCACGATCATTCGCGACTTGAAGGGCCGTAAGATGTCGAAGTCGTTAGGCAACTCGCCCGACCCCATCGACTTGATGGAGAAATACGGCGCGGACGGCTTGCGCTTCGGGCTGATGCGGATCGCCCCGGTCGGCAGCGATGTTAGGTTCGATGAAACGTCGATCGAGGAAGGCCGGAATTTTGCGAATAAACTCTACAATGCCTGCCGCCTCCGGCAGATGGGCGGCGAACCATTTCAGGCGTTAGAGACACTCGCAGGGTTACGTCCTTATCATCTCAATGCGATGGCGAAGCTCGATGAACTCGCAGCGGATCTGGAGCGTTTATATAGTGAGTATCGCTTCGGTGAAATCGCCCAGCGCTTGTATGAATTCCTCTGGAACGATTTCTGTGACAAGTTCCTCGAAGCGGTGAAACTCGATCTCCGCGACACCGCCGAGCCGTGGGCGAAAGCGATTTCACTGGGAGTATTCGACGCGATTATGGGGCGTTATTTGCAGTTGCTCAGTCCTTACATGCCGCATGTAACTGAAGAGTTATCCGAGCGGATGAGTTATGTTTCTGAAGGTGAGTATTTGATGCAGAAATTACTACCCGCCGAGCCGCTGTTGGATTTGATACCTGAACAAACGATTGCTGATGCTAAGGATGTGGCGGCGGCGATTTATGAAGCCGCCGGACGGATGCGCAATCTTAAAGCTGAGTATAAGATGGGTTCGCGCAAGGACATCAAGTTCGTGATCAAGGGCGCGTCCGATTGGCTGGCCGACGAGGTCCGGGTGCTCGCGCTGCTCGCCGGGGCAGGGGAGATCACGCTGGACTCCGACTACGAGGCTCCGAAAGGAACCCCGGCAGCAGTGACCGCAATCGGTGAAGTTTATATGCCGCTGGAAGGGTTGATCGATATCGAGGCCGAGCGTGCTCGCCTGACCAAGGAGATTTCACTCACCGAGATCGAGGTAAAGAAATGTGAGGGCAAGCTGGGCAACGCGAGTTTCGTGGACCGAGCGCCGCCGGAAGTGGTGGTGCAGGAAAAGGCGCGGCTAGACGATTGGAAGGCGAAGTTGGTGCAGCTTGGCGAGATGCTCGCCGCGCTGGCGTAGGGGGCATGGACGTCTCGTCCATGCGCCTTTTCTCAGGGTGCCTGCACGAGGGAAGATTGGATTTTTTTAACCACTGATTGCACTGATTAACAGATTCAGAAGAGAGATTCGCCGTCTTGAAATCAGTCAATCAGAGAAATCAGTGGTAAATTTTTGTCTTTCCATTCCTTAACGATCCTTGGTGTGGAAGTCCTGCTTGCATCCCCCTATGTGACCGCTTGCCAAGGGAGGTTCATTCACTAGAGTGGCCGCGCGGCAGTAAGCGTATGACGAATCTCAGAAGTATTCCCGGCATCGGTAAGGCAGCGTTCGAACTGCTCGAAGCCGCCGGTTTTCCCGATGCCGAGTCGCTCGCCAAGGCCGGAGTGGACGAACTCGCCCAAGAGTTAGAACGGGCAAACCGGATTCTGCAAATTTCGAAACGCGCGCCGGCTCGCGGCAACGTCGTGAAATGGATCGCCTCCGCCCGCGACCTTACCGGCATCGTGGAAAACACCACAGTAGCCGTGACCATGCCGGTCAACCATGAGATTTCCCCGCAGGTGGTCTCGATGCTGGCCACCGCGCCGTTCGCGATTCCGCTGCCGGCCAAGTTTCTGATGGAGCAGCAATTGGCAGTCGGCGACATCCCGGCGGCGATTTTGCTGAACCGCTATTCCGGCGATCTCGAAGTAAAAATCGACGATCGCGTGCCCGGACTGAAACCCGCCCGCCCGGTCGTTTCCTCGAACAACGTGAAGATCGCGGAAACCAGCGGCACGCGGATGGTGATCGATAATTCGCGGATTAAGTCCACCGAAACGTTGGCAGGCGCGGCAGCGCGGCAGCGCGCCCCGACGGTGAATGACGATGATCGGGTGGCACTGATCCGCGGACCGCGAGTGGAGACTAACAAGGGCCGTGATCCGCAGTCGCGCCGCTACGTCCGTGGGGTGCTGCACAGCCACCCGGTCTCGTTGAGCGCGGGTGCGGCGCTTACACTTTTACTCGGGGCGATGCTGCCGGTCAGTATCGTTTCCGCCGGACTGCTGCTGCTATCCAGCGAGGTGCCGGTGCATTTCGGCTGGGTGCCGAAATGGTTGTTAGTGTTTCCGGCGAGCCTGCCGGTGTTAGGTCTGGCGTGGTTGATCTGGGGCATGCACGGCAGTTGCCGGATCTGCGGCCAGAAGTTGTTTGTGCCGAGAATGTGTCTGAAAAACAGCAAGGCGCATCACCTTTTCGGACTCGGCCATGTGATCCCGGTGTGCTTGCACATGCTATTGTTCCGGTGGTTCCGCTGCACCTATTGCGGCACTCCGGTGAGGTTGAAAAAATAACATCCAACTATTCCCGATGAGACGATTTCTGCCATGGATCTGCTGTTTAGGATTGGCCGTCGGGCTGGGTGCCTGCGCTAAAACCGGAAAGGTCGCGCAAGGGGAGCAACCCAATCCTAGAGGCCTATCAGGCACCCCGTTGATCCGCGCGAAGAGTTCCGATGGCGGCGTCGCTGTCACTCCCGGCGGCAATGTACCAGCCAAGCCGCTGCCCTCGGGAATCACGCCGGAAGAGGACATCGTTTACACCGATCCCGACCACCCGGAAGCCGGCATTCCCGAGCTGGCGACCTTGCTAGCCGCGCCCAAGCGCGGGCCGTGGGAAGAGAGTTCGACCATTGCCCGCCAGCGATCTGCGCGTGAAGGCAAGCCGTTATTGATCTGGTTCACCGATTCGCAAATGAGTCCGATGTGCAAGGCGCTGAGCCAGGAATTATTTTCTACCACTGAGTTTGGCGACTGGGCCACCGAGAAGCTAGTGCGCCTGCGGGTGGATGCCGCGAACGTGAAAAATGATAACCCTAACAGAAGCCTTGATGATTCGGAAGCTTACCGTTATGAGGTGAAATCCTATTATGCCGAACTCAAGAAACGTTACAAAGTGATGGGTTATCCGTCGCTGATTATGCTTAACCCGAGCGGCGAAGTGGTCGGCCAATATCGCGGCTACAAGCGTGGCGACTCGCAATTTCTATGGGGCCAGTTGAAGCACTCCGAGGCGGTTTCCAGCGAGGCCTACAAAAGTTGGCGCGCGGGCTTGGAGAAAAAAGGCTACCGCGAATGGCAGGATCGCAAAGAGCGCAAAGTTTTCGCAAGACTGATTTCCTACTCGAAGGGCACGCTCATCTTCATCGAACCCGACGGCACCCGCTCGCGCACGCAGGAGGTGAATCTATCCGACAAGGACCGCGGCTGGATCGCGGAGCAGAAAAAGCTGAGGAAACTGCAGTGATGTAAGCATGGGCGATCTCCGATCCGCCAAAGCCAATGCTTAGGACGCCCGCAAAATCAAATAATGGATTGTGGTGCGAGGGAGTAGTTTCAATTTGGCTGAACCTAGAAAGGAAAATGACAAAGGTGTCAGCTACGAGATTTACCACCGATTGCGCTGATTTTGACTGATTTCACTGAAAGAAAGGGCAGCAATTCGACTCACCTTTTGGGTGAACTGGTAAGCCTCAGATTTGGCGAGTTGCGAGGGCGCGTCCCCGCCAGTTGAGGCTGATGAATGAGAACATCCGATGTTCGATTTTGTTCCACTGAAGCGTGGTATCTGGGCAAACCGGATTTCCAACAGCGACTGCTAGGACTTCTCGACAAGAAGACACGGAAGAAGAGTCGTGCCAACGGGGGTCACGAATCGCACGGCGAGGCGGAGGCGTTTGCGCAGTTGAGCTTGCCGAATGATCGGAACGATCTTGATACGCTGAGAAAAGGCGATCATGGCAAGGTTGTGGTGGCAGCATGGTTGCGGGAAGAAGACATCGGTGGGGAACGGCTGGATCGCAGAGCGATTGCGCATGGGGCACCATGGATCGGTGAGTCGTCTGGTGGTCACCGCGAGCCAAGACGAAAAGCACGAGCGGGAGTTGAGGGAATTGATGAAAATGTTAAAATGCGTCACCTGCCCCCTATCTAAGTGGATGGGATCGCTGTCCTTGCCCTCGTAGTCGGCATTCGCAGTGAAGGTGGCCATGATGGGCAGCGAGGAAATCAGCTAGGCCGGAAAAGGCGAATGTTCATTTCACCGCCTTGATAGAGGACAGATGAAGGGGTTTTAAAAAACCCTTCGACGTGCATCGGAGCGCGGGTTAGAGAAGGGGCGTTATGAAAAAACTTTGGATCGTTCTCATCGCCATCATTGGGTTGGTCGTCGTGCTCGGGATGTCAGTCGCTGGCAGTTATAACGGGCTTGTCGGGAAACAGCAGGGAGTGGATGCGGCGTGGGCGAATGTGCTCAACCAGTATCAGCGCCGCGCGGACTTGGTGCCGAACTTGCTGAAGACCGTGGAGGGTTCGGCGAATTTCGAGAAATCCACGCTGGAGAGTGTGGTGAACGCGCGGGCGTCGGTGGGCAAGGTGACCATCGACCCGAGCAAGTCGCCGGAAGATCCGGCGACGCTGCAGAAATTTCAGGAGGCGCAGGGGCAGTTCAGCAGTGCGTTGAGCCGGTTGTTAGTGGTCGCGGAAAACTATCCGGACTTGAAGGCGAGCGCGGGATTTCGCGACTTGCAGGCGCAGCTTGAGGGGACTGAAAACCGCATCGCCGTGGAGCGCGGCCGCTTTAACGAGGTGGCGAAGGACTACAACACCGGCGTGCGGAAGTTCCCGGCAGTGCTTTTCGCTGGGATGTTAGGATTTCACCCGAAGCCGTATTTCCAAGCCGATGCCGGAGCGGAGAAGGCTCCCGAGGTGAAGTTTGACTTCGGCGGCAAGGCGGCTCCTGCCAATGGCCGATGAGCGGAATCCGCCAGTTTCCGGCAATCTGCGCGACCCTGCTGCTATGGCTGGTGGGGTGGGGATGGAGTGCCCACGCAGCGGCTCCACTGCCTGTTAGCCCGACGCCCTATTACATCCGCGACGACGCACAGTGGCTGAGTCCCGCCGCATTCGGCGCGCTGGATGCGAAGCTCATGTCCTTCGAGCGGGAAACTTCGTCGCAAATCGTCGTCGCAATTTTACCCAAGATCCCCGAGGGCGAGGAGCTGTTTGATTTCAGCCAGCGCTTATTCGAGTCGTGGAAACCCGGACAAGCCGACAAGGACAACGGCGCGATTTTCCTGATTTTCGCCGCTGACCGAAAGATGCGGATCCATACCGGCAAAGGCATGGAAGGAGTGTTGCCGGATGCCCGCTGCAAGCAAATCATCGCCGACGTGGTCGCCCCGCAGCTCCGCCAGGGAAACCGAGAAGGCGCGATCAACGCCGGGGTGGAAGCAATGATCGCGGCGGCCAAGGGCGAATACACCGGCACGGGCAAGACGCAGTTAGACGGCTCGCGGCAAGGGGATTCGTCCAGTTGGGGGCCGCTGATATTCATCCTGTTCATCGTGGGCGTGATCATCCTCCGGGGAATCACGTCGCGCTCATTCACGGCGGCGGACATTATTTTCAGCGTGCTCGGCGCATCGCGAAGTTCTAACGGCTGGGGCGGCGGTGGCAGCTCGGGCGGTGGTGGCGGGTTTTCCGGCGGCGGTGGCAGCAGCGGCGGCGGCGGCGCGAGTGGCGGATGGTGAATGCTAGCAACACGATGAAATCCTTCCTAACAACTGATGAACAAGCCTCGCTGGTCGAAGCGATCCGCGAGCAGGAGGCCCGCACCAGCGCGGAGATCCGAGTTTGTGTGACTTATAAATTCATCTGGCGGCACGAGCGATATGCATGGCGGCTGTTTGAAAAAATCGGGATGCGTAACACCGGGCGGCGCAATGGCGCGCTCATCGTCATGATGC
>JAYTEI010000025.1:0-4556 GCA_043735445.1 Akkermansiaceae bacterium
GCTTGCAGCGTGTTCTTCATCAGCATGGCGATGGTCATCGGGCCGACGCCGCCGGGGACGGGGGTGATGGCGGCGCAGCGTGGGGCGACTTCTTCGTAAGCGACGTCGCCAGTGAGGCGGTAGCCGGATTTTTTGGTGGCGTCGGGCACGCGGTTGATGCCGACGTCGATGACGACGGCTCCCGGTTTCACCCAGTCGGCTTTGACCATTTCCGGGCGGCCGACGGCGGCGATGAGGATATCCGCGCGGCGGCAGATGGCGGGCAAATCCTTGGAGCGCGAGTGGGCGATGGTGACGGTGGCGTTGGAGTTTTTCGAAACTAACAAAAGTGCCATCGGCTTGCCGACGATCATGCTGCGGCCGATGACGACGGCCTCGGCTCCGGCGGTTAAGATGCCGGAAACTTCCAGCAATTTCATGCAGCCGGCCGGGGTGCATGGGACGAAGCCGGACGGGTCTTCGAGGACGAGTTTGGCGACGTTTTCCGGGTGGAAGCCATCGACATCCTTGCGCGGGTCGATGGCGCGGATGATGGCTTCTTCGTCGATGTGCTTGGGCGGCGGGGATTGGACGAGGATGCCGTGGACGGCGGGGTCGGCGTTAAGATCACGGACGACTTGGAGGAGTTCTTCCTGCGTCGTTTCCGCCGGGAGTTCGATCTTGAGCGAGTGGAATCCGAGTTCGGCGCAGGTCCGGGATTTCGAGCCGACATACACTTGCGACGCGGGATCACTGCCGACTAACACCACGGCGAGGCCGGGCCGGATGCCCATGGCTAACAGGGCGGCGGTTTCCGCGCGGCACTCGTCGAGCACGGCAGCGGCTACGGATTTTCCATCGAGGATTTTCGGTAAGTTCATGGGAGAAATTTTCAGGCGTCGTCGGTGCCGGTTAGAAGGATGGCTTGGACGCGGTCGAGTTGAGCTTGGAAGGCGGCTTCGTCAAGCTTGGGTGGGACGACAAGCCTCTCGTCGAAAATGACGGTGACGCGGCTGAAGGGCTTGGGGATGACGAGGCGGTCCCAAGTTTTTAGCCGCCAGGCCGAGGAATATTGCGCGTGAATGGGGACGATGGGCGCGCCGGACGACTCTGCGAGCTTGATCACGCCGGGGTGGAAACCGTAGCGCGGGCCGCGCGGGCCGTCCGGGGTGATGCAGACATCGAGTCCCTCTAACAAAGCTCGTTTCATCCCGATCAGCGCCGCCACCGCGCGCCGGGACGATGAGCCGCGGACGGCACCGAGGCCGAAGACGGCCATCGCGCTTGATAGAATCGCGCCGTCTTTGCTGGCGCTGGTGAGCACCACGGATTTGCGGCCATTGCCGCCGGTCTTCCACCAGATCGGCGGGATGGTGAAAATGCGGTTGTGCCAGAGTGCGAAAATGACGGGCGCGGACGGGCCTCCTGGTGTGGTGATGCCGCAGCGGTCATGGATCTCGTAGCGGACGGTCTTGGCCCAGCAGCGCATCGCCCAGCCTGCTAGAAGCCCGAGGATTTCCGCCTTGCGGTCGCCACGGATCTCGCTGGTTTTGGGCGTAATCATGGTGAGTTAGAGAAACCCGGCGGGATGCAGGGTATCGACGAGGTATTGCTGGCGGGCCATCAGTTCCTGGTAGATGGCGTGCGCCTGCGGGTCCGGGTCGCAGCGGGATTCCGAGTCGCCATGGACTAGGTAGCTGGCGATTTCTTCAAAGCCGAGCGACTCGCCGCTTTGATTAAAAAAGGCCACCGCCGCCTGCATCGCGGCTCCGACTGCGGCTCCTTGGCGGCTGGAAACAGGGACCACCGGCGTGCCGAATACGTCGGCGAGAAGCTGCCGCGTCACCGGGCTTACAACACCCGGACCTAACAACCGTATCTCTGGCGGATCGAAGCCTAGATCGCGCAACCGGCTCATCGCATAGCCAAGACCGAGCGCCACACCTTCCGCCGCCGCGCGCGCCATGTGGGCCGGGGTGAAATTTCCCGGAGTGATCCCGTGCAACACGCCGGTGCCATCGGGTAGGCGTGGAATCGACTCGCCAGTGAAATAGGGCAACAGCAGCAGCCCGTCCGCCCCCGGCGAGACGCTGGCCACCATCGACTCAAACTGCGGCGCGGTCCAGCCGTAGTGCCGCCGCAAAACCTCTGGAGCGAGGGCCGCGTTGGTCGTCGTCGCGAGGCCGAGCCAGGTGCCGGTCGCGTTGCACAGTGGCGTGATTTCTCCGCGATGGTCGATCACCGGCGAGTCGCCCACGCCGACGATGACGCCGGTGGAGCCGAGTTCCACCGCCACCGTGCCGCTCGACACGCAGCCGGCGGCGAGGGCGGCTAACAGCGGCGCCGTGCTGCCCGCGCCGACTTGCACCCTATCAGAAATTCCCCAGTCGCGGGCCAGCGCGGGCCGCAACAAGCCGCGCGGATGCCCCGAGGTGCCGATGGGCGGCAGCAATGAGCCTAACCGAGGGTCGATGAAATCCAGCAGCTCAGCCGACCATTTGCGCGAGCGGATGTCTAACAATCCGGTGGCCGATGCGCTGCCGGGCTCGGTGGCGCGCTCGCCGGTTAGCCAGTAGGCGATGAAATCCTGCGCCGTGAGCAAACACGCCGTGCGTTGGAAATGATACGGCTCGTGTTGCTTCAGCCACAGGCACTCTGCCGCAGCGGATTCCACGCCCGGTGCTTGGCCGGCGAGTTCGATCAAGCCGGGTGCGCCGCCGAACGCGCGCGCGATTTCATCCGCCTGCCGCTTCACGGAAATATCGCCCGCGAGCTTGGCTGGGCGGATGATCCGGTTCGCCTCGTCGAGTAGCACCAAGCCGCGCTGCGGGCCTGCGACGCCGATCGCCGCGACTCCGCCTTTTTCGCCGCCGAGAGTGGCCAGGCATTGTCGCACGGCGCGGTCCACCGCATCGATCCACTGCGCCGGGTTTTGCTCGCGGTAGCCGGCGGGCAGCCCCTCGATCCAATCATGCGGGACCCACGCCTCGGCACGGATCGCCGAGGATTCCAGATCCAAGGCCACGGCGCGGGTGCCAGCGTGACCGATTTCAATCCCAAGAAAGTGCATGATGGTTTTCAAAAAATCCCGGAACAGGTCCGCCGGGTGATCGCGCTGAGTTTCTCTACGACCGTCACTTTGACAAGTCCCGCCGTGGGGAAAACCATGGGCGAGCTGGCGTTTGACAGGTTTTGCGGATTCCGATAATCACCCGGCATGGAAGACGAGCCGCATGAGATCTGGTTTTACTCGCGCGACGGCGAAAAGCGCGGGCCGGTGAGTTTCACCACTTTGCAGGCAAAGGCGAAGGAAGCCAGCCTCAACCCACGCCTCGACATGATCTGGACCAAGGGCATGGACGAGTGGAAACCCGCGGGTGAGATCGAGGGCTTGTTCAAGCGCCACGCCGTCGCCGAGCCGCCGGAAGTCCCCGTCCCCACGCTTGCTGGCAGTCCCTATCAGCCGCCGCACGGAGATTCGGTGGCGGAGCAACTGGTCAAGCAAGAGGAATGGCCCGGTGCCCGGCGGCGGAGCTATCTGATAGTGACTCTGATTTTCCCGTTGCTATGGGCCTACGCGATCCGTGCCGGAGCTCCGTTTCTAACCACCCAATTCGGCCCGGAGATGATGATGTTCGCGCTTCCCGGGCTGAGTTTGGTGCCGTTGTTAGTGATTATTGTCATCTCGCTGAAACGCTTGGTGAACTTGGGAATGAGCCGCTGGTGGTTCCTCGGAAACATCGTTCCCATCCTGAATCTTTGGATCGGCTACCGCTGCTTCGCCTGTCCGGCTGGATATGCCTTTCACAAGAAACTCGACGGTGCCGGGATTTTTCTAGCAATCATTTACTGGCTGATTTTGCTCATCGCCCTGGTGGCCACCATCCTGATCATCGCCGCACTCTACGGCTCCTTGGGAACGCCCGAAATGCAGCAGCAGATCCGTGAAACCATCCGCGCGGCGAGTGCGCCCAAGTCGTGATCCAACACTCGAAACAAGCCGACGAACGCCGCGAGGCCGGGCCGATGGAATGCTGGTGCCTGCACGGTGCCGCCGGGATGGCGGCGGATTGGCGCGGCTTCGCCAAAACCCTAGCAGCCACCGGGATCGGCTCGCGGGCCGTGGACTTGTGGCGCTTTCTCGAATGCCAGCCGATGTCACTCCCCGAGTTCGGCGTGGCGCTCAATGCGGAGGCCAGCGGCGAAGTTTTCCGGGGCAGCAGCCGCGCCCTGCTCGGCTACTCGATGGGCGGGCGGCTGGCCTTGCACGCGCTGCTAGAGAAGGATCATCCGTGGCAAGCGGCGATCATCGTTGCTGCGCATCCGGGTCTGGAAACGGAGCCGGAGCGCACTGCTAGACGCGCGTCCGACGCCGCTTGGGCGACACAATCGCTGGCAGGAAACTGGCAGCAGTTTCTTGATGCCTGGCATGCCCAATCCGTGCTCGGCAGCGCCCCGCCGCGCGACCGTCAGGCATCTAGCAGCCTGATCGTGCGGCGGCGGGAGGTGGCCCGTAGCTTCGTGGATTGGTCGCTGGGGACCCAGCATCCGTTGTGGGAACGCTTGGAAGAAATCTC
>JAYTEI010000026.1:0-9863 GCA_043735445.1 Akkermansiaceae bacterium
CTTCGCAGGCAGGTAGGCAACACCTTGCGGATTGTGCCCAAGGAGGTCGGCGGCGATTTCCTCATTCGAGCCGACGGGGTTCCCGTCCCTGTGGCGGCTGTATTGTGAAAGCAGCAGGGAAACCGTGGCGAGGTCGTCGGCCACATTGCGCTCTGGCGCGTTGAGAGTCTCGGCCTCCCGCGCAATCTGAAGGGTGACGATCATGGGTGCCGGTTGGAGTTTGGGGGGGCGAAGCACCCGCGCGACCCGCGTGGATCCGCGTTCGACGACCGATGGCGAGGGCGAGGGCGATGCCATCAACGACAGGAGGATGAACGCTGTTCCTATCACGGACAGCGCAACCATCACACGCATGAGGGCGGATTGCATTGGATCGGTTGTGATGTCCGGGCTGCATTAAAGAAACCCGAGATTGGTGGAGGCGACGGCGAAGGGATTGTCGAAGCGCGGGAGGTTGGGGAAAATGGCTTCCATTTCGCTGCTGCCGACGCCCATCCATGAGGCGAGCACCGCGGAGTATTGATCGACGGAGGTATCCGGGATCCAACTGCCGCGCAAATCGTTGGCATCGATGGAGCGGGCGGATGAACCCAGCTTGAGCGAAGGAAAGTGGCCATAGAGATCGCCGCCGTGGACCGCGCCGCCCATGACCATGGTGTGACCACCCCACGCATGATCGGTGCCGGCGGTTGCGGGATTGGAACTGTTTGGAGTCAGGGTGCGGCTGAAGTCGGAGGCGGTGAAGACGGTGACGTCATTCCAAACGCCGAGTGCCTGGAGCGCGTCGTGGAACGCCTGCATGCCTTGGGACAGTTCATCGAGGAGGTTTGCCTGGGCGCTGAGGAGTGTCTCGTGGTTGTCGTAGCCTCCGATCTGGCAGAAGAAAATCTGGCGGTTGTTACCGAGGACCGAGCGGCCGGCGATGAGCTTGGTGATCATTTTCAACTGGTCGCCGAGCGGGCTGTTAGCCGCGGAGTACAGCGAATCGATATCGACCCCGCTGGTGGCAGCCGCGGTGACGGCTGCGCCGACGGCACCTTCGGTGGCGCGAGCGCGGGCCACGACACGGTTGTAGGCCTCTTCGTGGAGGTTGTCGTGAGTCATGCGCATGATGTCCTCGAAGCCTTTGAAGCACTTGCCCTGGTCGGTGATTTTGTAGGTGCCATCAGGATTGAGGGCGGTGTCGTAGGGATTATTGTCGCCTCCCACCGAGTCGAAGCCATTGAGCGGGTTCACACCGGCAGGGCTTACCACGTATTGGACGACGTCACCCGTCGTGCCCACTTGGAAGGAGTTGATGCCGGTGAGCGAGATCGACGTGGAAACCTTGGACGCGGCGGAATCGTTGTATGAGGCGTGCAGCAAGTCGGCGGCACGGCCACCCCATCCGGATGAGAAAGGGCGGTCGGAGATGGAGGACTGCCACTGGATTTGCTGATCTTCGTGGGAGAAGAGCTGGATGGGCAGCGGGATGGTGCGGTTGATGAAGTCCAGGCGCGAGGGTATGGGGTAAGCAAGCGTGCCGACGTTGCAGACGAAGGCGAGCTTGCCGCCGTTGAAGAGATTGGCCAGTGCCGCTGCGGATGGATGGACACCCATGGGTGAAATGAGTCCTTCATGGTGGCGGGCGAATGCCCGGGTGGTCAGAGGGATGTTGAGCGGCTGTAGGCTGGCGGAGGGAATCGCCAGCACGCCGCGGCCGTTTTCATAGTCGGCACGGAGCGGGTTGCCCGCCGGATCGCCGGTGGGGACGAGAAGGTTGTTAGCGTCGTTGCCACCATTGAGGAAGAGGCAGACGATTGCTTTGTATCCTGAGGCGGGACCGCCCTGGGCCATCGCCGCACTCATGAGGCGCAGGTGGGCAAGCGCGTTGACCAGGCCGGCGGCACCGAGCGAGGCACAGACCGACTGACGGAGGAAGTCGCGCCGGGTGGAGACGTATTGTGGGTGGATAGGTTTCATGGCGGGCGGGGGATAGTTGTTATTTTTGAATCACAAAAGCGGGGGAGGACATGACGAGCCAGAGTGCGTTGTTGATCCGCACCCGCATGGAGTAGGCTTGGCTCGCGGCGTCGTCGCCGCCATCGTAGGCGGAGCGGATGGCGGTGACCGCGTCGAGAATGATGCGGCGCGGCTGCCCGGGGGTGGTGCCGTATTGCGCCTTGAGGGAGCCGGCGCAAAGGAGCAAATCGATGCGGTCGATGACCGCCGCGCATGCCGCGGGGATGGCGCTGGGATTGTTGAAAGTGGAGGAGTCCAGGCTGGTGAAGACGCCGTCGCCATTGACATCGACGGCGGCCATGTAGAGCGCTTCGAGCGGGGCGAGGTCGGTCTTCAGGCATTGGGCGGTGGAGGAGTAGTTGTAGGGCGGAAGGCTCTGGCCGGGCACCGGACTCAGGTAGATGGACATGAAGATCTGATAGAAGAGAAAATTCGTATCCAGGAAGACGCTGTTTTCATTCGCCAGCTTGAACTCGGGCGAAGTGAGACCATTGGCGGCGAGGAGGCCGGATGGCATGTGGTCCGGGACGAACCAGTTGAAGACGGAAGGAGCCGACAGGGGGGTCTGGGAAAGGAAGCCGTCGGTAGCGTCGAGCCGGACCCGGGTAGTGCCGGCGGGGAACTTGGCCAGCTCGCCAGCGGGGTAGCCGTAGGCGGCAAGGTCGGAGAGGAGGAGCTGGGACTTGGCATCGAAGGCACGGAGGAAACCGGCAAAGCGGAGCAGCGGTTCACGTTTCTTGCCGAAGCCGGAAGTGGCGGTATCCAGCGAGCGGGCTTCCGGGTCGAGCAGGATGGCCTTGATCGTGGCGGCTAGATTTCCGCCGGTGTTGGTGAAGGCGTTTGCAACGCGGTAAAGGTATCCGCTGGAGGGATTGGCGGTGACGAGGCGCTGGATCAGGCGGCGGCAGATAAAGGGGGCGGTGTTAGGGTGGGAGGCGAGACGGTCGAGCACAGTGGCGAGATCCTGCCCGCCAGTCTGGCCGGCGGGGATGGAGATGCCCAAAACCGTCTTAGCTCCGGTGTCGTGGTAGGCCGGAAACGATGCCAGCGGATGGGTCCACTGTGCTTCATGGCGACTGATGCCATTGCCCTGATAGAAATTGGTGTTGGTTACGACCGTGTCCGAGGACGGCGGGTCGTTGATAGAGCCAAAAGACCAGCCGGTCAGGACCCGGGCCATCCCGGTGATGTCGTTCTGACCATAGGTAGGGATGGGCAATCCGTCCGAACCGAGTTTGAGAGACCCATCCGGGTGGAGTTCGACAAGGCCGATGGAAAACAACTGCATGATCTCGCGGGCAAAGTTTTCATCCGGCGAAACAACGATATCACCCGTGCTGTTGAGCACTGCCTTCTCATTGCGCAGGTGCGAGAGATATTGCCCCATCACCGGGTGGGTGGCCACCCCTCCAAGGAGATCGCGATAGCTGCCGGAGACGCCACTACGAAGCATATCGTAGTAATGTGCGGTCCCATAGGGGCGATCCAGAATGACTGGATCGTGATCGGAAATGACGAAGATCTCACTGAGGGCGAAGGCGGCACGCTGGCGCAGTTGGTCCGGTGCGTGGCGGGCCAGCAGCCACCAACCGCGGATTCGGTTACGATGCTGGGGATTGAACGCCGGACTGAAGTCCGGATGATCCGCTGGCAACGCGGCCCGGATTTCGATTTCCTGGCGACCTGCGGCGACGACATAGTCGAGCAACGATGGCGAAGGCAGGGCGAACTGCTGGTCGATCCATTCACCGAAGGCAGCAATACGATCGCCGGAGTGGCTGGCGACGAGGGCTCGGAGGGCGGTGATGTCGGCCATGGTGGGGCCGAAGGTGGCCTGGGTGAGGAAGCGGGCGATGTCGCGGGCGAGATTGGAATCGACGAGCGGCTCAATGGGTGCGGGAGCAGGCGGTGACTGCAAGATGGTGCTGCCGCTGGAGACTATAAACGTCCCCCGGATTTCGCCGTTGGGGTGGGCTACGGTTTTGATGGAAAGCTCGACGCCGGCGGACAACAGCGCGTTGAGCGTAATTAGATCGGTTGGAAATGACCCGCTGGCGCGGATCGCCCAATTGTAACTGGCGTAACCGGCGGGTGTGATGGTCTGAAACAGCGTGCCGTCGCTCGATTGGATTTTAACGGAGCTGACCGGTGATTGCAGGTTCGAGAAGGAGAGAACGATGGTGGCGATGTCGTTGTCGCCGTGCAGGCGAAGCACCGCGACACCACTGCCAAGCGACCCCGTGCCGAAGATCGGGCGGAGGTTTGCCAAAAAGAAGACTTGGTTGGCCAACGTCGGAGGGGCGTCGCGAATCGTCACCGAGACACCCGCCGAGGAACCGATGGCGATGTGAACCTCCTCGGGAACCTCGCGGAGGCTGTCGCCAAGCGGGACGATATGGAGTTCTACGGCGGAAACTCCCGCGGGAATCACTAACTCACTGCTGATAGGCCCGCCGGTGGCGTCCTGGAGCAAGAAGTCACTGGCACTGGCGGAGGATTTCGTGGGATCGCTGGCTCCGCTGACCCTCAGGAAAAGCCTGATCGGGTAAGTGGCGGCAGAGTGGCGGGTGAATGTGACAATGGCATGTGTGCCGTCACTCTCGTAAGCGACTGGAGTTGATACGCTGGCTGTTACCAGTCCTGTTTTGAGCATCTCGCGGGCAACGGCAAGATCGTTGCCGGGGATTCCGCTGGAGAAAGAATCACTCTTGTTGGGGTCGAAACCGACAAGTTGCAATTCGTCCCAATCGGTGAGGCCGTCGCCATCGCTATCGCAGTCGGAGACCCCAACTCGATAGAAGCCGCTGGCACCAGGACGAGGGGCTCGGATTTGGACGGCATTGCCGAGTGCCAGCACCGGACTCCCGTGAGCCGTCCATGGCCCAAGTAACGTGTTAGTGTAAAAGACTTGGTAACACTTGCCCGGCTGGCTGGGGATGTCGATCCGGACCTGGTTCCCGACCATCTCACCGATGGTAATGCGTAACGACGACATGGAATCGAGCGGATCGGTGCCGGCGGTTGCCTCTTCGGCATTGGACTTGCCGTCGGAATCCGAGTCGTCCTCGCTCATCAATGATTGGGCGTCATAGCGGGCTTTCCATACCTCCGACATGCCTTCGGGCACGGTCGCACGAACGGTAATGCTCACCGTCGCGACATTCGAATCCGCAGTGCCGTCGTTGGCACGGTAAGTGAATGAATCCGGGCCGGTGAAGCCCGCGCCGGGCGTATAGCTGAATCCGCCGTTAGCAGCCAGGGCCAGCGTGCCGTGGGCGGGAGCGGAAACTTTGCTAGCAGTCAGCGGGTTGCCATCCGCGTCGCTGTCATTAGCCAGCACGCCGGCCGCAGTTACCAGCAGCGGGGTGTTCGCCGCAGTGGCGTAGGCGTCCGCCACCGCGACCGGCGGATCGTTGACCGGCGTCACCGTGAGTGAAACCGTTGCGGGCGAGGAAGTCGCCGTGCCGTCGTTCGCCGTGAAGCTGAAACTGTCGGTACCGTTGTAGTTTGCCGCAGGCGTGTACGTCGCCACCGCGCCAGCCATGGTCACCGTGCCGTGGGCCGCAGTGCCCGTTAGGAAAGTCAGGCTATCGCCGTCCGGGTCGCTGCCAGCCAGGGTGATTGCCACCGATCCGTCCTCGGCCAGCGAGACCGCTTGGGCGATCGCCAGCGGCGGATCGTTGACCGGCGTCACCGTGAGTGAAACCGTTGCGGGCGTGGAAGTCACCGTGCCGTCGTTCACCGTGAAGCTGAAACTGTCGGCACCGTTGTAGTTTGCCGCAGGTGTGTAAGTCGCCACCCACATCTGCTTCTGCTTGCCGTGGTTGTCCGCTGCCACCGCGCCTACCAAGCTCACCGTGCCTTGCGTCGCGCTGCCTGTCGCGAAAGTCAGGCTATCGCCATCCGGATCGTTGCCAACGAGCGTGATTTCTACGCTGCCATCCTCGGCCACTGACACCGCTTGCGCGATGGCCATCGGCGGGTGGTTGACCGGCGCGACCGTGAGGGACGCGGTCGATCGGAGACTTGGGTTGCCACTTGCATCGCCGGAACCGTTCCCGAAACTTTCATTGTCGAGGATTTCGGACACGGCTTCGCTGGCGAAGATGAGTGTGGACAAGGCGACACTCGCCAAAAGGGGGGCGGAGATTTTCATGGCGGTTTTCCCGTTCAATTTTTCCTAACATAAATAATCGGCTAACATCGGTATTTCGGTTGATCAATTTCGCAGACTCCATACCATGCAAATGAGTTTATGTAATCCATTCGTGATGAGTGCTAATTCCCATCTTCTTATTAACTGATAGTATAATTGACTAATCAGAACCGCACGGTGCCCTTTGCAGGAAGGGCTACCTGAAAGCCGGTATAGCGGTGTCCACGCTCGCGCTAATTTAATATCCGGTGGTATTGAAACCGATAAAATGACCGCAATCCCCCTTCCACCTCGAAACAACTACTTGGATGGATATTATTATCATCATTGATGAGGAAAAGTCGATCCGCCTCGCAACGTCTCGCGCGTTGGAGGCAGAAGGCCACTACGTCGAAACAGCGGAAGACGGAGTCCTTGCCTTGCGCAGGCTCAGGGAGACGCATTTCGATCTCGCTTTCCTCGATCTCCGGCTGGGTGATGAAGCGGGAATCGAGCTGTTACAGAAAATCGTGGCGTTGATGCCGCAGATGCCGGTAGTGATCTTCACCGCATTTGGGTCCATTGCGACCGCAGTCCTGGCGACCCAGCTCGGCGCGTTTGACTATCTGGAAAAACCCTTCACGCCTGATCAACTGCGGGCGGTATGCCTCAAGGTCCACAAGTCCGTGAACAGCCGGGAGGATGTCCGGCGACTGAAGGAAACGCCCCCTGAACTCAAGCACCCGGCCCGACATTCGTCGCCAGCGTTGAACTTTTCCTCCAAGGATGCACAAACCTGCAAGCAGTTTGATATCCTGTTCCGAAGCGCCGCCACTTCCGCGTCGATCTGCCTTCTTGGTGAGAGTGGCACCGGCAAGAGCGTGATCGCCCGGGAAATTCATGATCGAAGTCATCTCCGGGACAAGCCGTTCGAGACGGTGAGTTGTCCGAGCCTCTCGAAGGAATTGTTGGAGAGCGAGCTGTTCGGCCATGTGAAAGGATCTTTCACCGGTGCGATCAAAGACACTTGGGGGAAAATCCACGAGGCCTATGGCGGGACTTTGTTTCTCGATGAAATCGGCGAGATTCCCCTGGAGATCCAGCCCAAGCTCCTGCGCCTGCTGCAGGAGCGGGAATATGAACGGGTTGGCGAAAACAAAGTCCGCGAGGCGAATGTCCGCATCATCTGTGCGACCAACCGGAATCTCAAGGCCAGCATGGAGGCGGGGAAATTCCGCGAGGATCTTTACTATCGGCTCAGTGTCATCATCGTGACGATTCCGCCGCTGCGACAGCGCCCTGCCGATCTTGAGCGCTTCGCCATGGACTATCTTGAATTTTACGGCGGTGAGATGAAGCGCAGGATCGATGGATTCAGCGAGTGCGGTCGCAGCGCCTTGATGCGGCACTCTTGGCCCGGAAATCTGCGTGAACTGCGTAACGTCATCGAGCGGGCCTCTATCCTGGCAACTGGGCCGACGATCAAGGCGGAGGATCTTTCCGATCCGGTTTCTCTGTCAGCTAACGAACACGCCACCGACTCCGGATTTCCACGAATCGGCGGTCACCACAGTCTCGATGAGGTCGAAAAGGCGCACCTGGTGGCAGTAATCCGCCGGGAGCCATCGCTCCGTGAGGCTGCGGCAGTTCTCGGCATCGACAACGCCACACTCTACCGCAAGCGGAAGCACTTCGGTATCGAATGAACCTCGCCTGCAGGTTTGGGATCCCAAAGGCGTGCCGAAACCACCGGGATCCGCAACCATCGGCGCTGCCGAGCCGGGGTATGCCATGATCCGCCGCGAATCGATCCAGCCTGTGCTCACCTTCGTCGTCTCACGCCATGGACCGGCCAGCAGGATTTCTCGCCCGTCTGTGGCAACGCGGCGCCCCCCCCCCGCGAAGGCTGCGGTTTTTCCAATCGCATCCGGGCGGGAACCGATTACGCTCCAGTCCATGGCATCCGCCCCGGAAAACTCCAACCGCGACCACTGGCAAGCGAAGGCGAATCGAGTGGCCCGCACGGTGAACTCCGCTTGGTGGCTGGAAACCCTCTCGGCTCCCCTGCTGGTCGGCGCGGTCCTCGGCGCGGTGGTGTTGTTGGTCGTGAGGCGGGAGGTGCCGCAGGTGGAGCCGTGGGTGCTGGCGGCGGCCATCGGCGGGACGCTGTTGGTGTTAGGCCTCGGCTGCTGGGCGTGGGCGGCGCGTAGATTTGAAAAGCCGGAGCAATCGCTGGTGAGGATCGAGGCGGCAATGCGGTTGAGAAATTCCTTGTCCGCGGCGCGGGCCGGGGTTGCGCCGTGGCCGGCTCCGATTGAGAAAATCGACGCCGGACTGGCCTGGCAGTGGCCGCGCTTGCTGGTGCCGCCGCTGGGGGCGTTGGTTTTGTTAGCAGCGGGGCTGTTCATCCCGATGACCGCGCGGGGGCTCCATCCGGAAGGCGCGCCGGAACAGCCGCAGGCTTGGAAGCAGCTCGACACCGAGTTGGACAAGCTGACGAAGGAAGAAGTCGTCGATGAAAAGTATCTGGAGGAGACGCGCAAGAAGCTGGAGGAGCTTAAAGCGCAGGAGGAAGAACAGTGGTTCAGCCATTCCTCGCTGGAAGCCACCGATTCCTTAAAAAAATCCCATCGCGCCGAAACCGAGCGGGTCGAGCGGGAGTTAGGCCGCGCGGACAAGGCGCTGGGAGAGCTGGAGAAAAACGCGGGGGCCATGAATCCGGCGGAAAAGAACCGGTTGATGGAGGAATTCGACCAGGCGCTGCAAGGACTGCAAAACGGCGCGATGAAGCCGAACCCGGCGCTGCTGGAGCAAATGAAGCAACTCGATTTGAAGGACCTAGCCAACCTCACGCCCGAGCAGATCGACCAGCTCCGCGAAAATTTAAAGAAGCATTCTGAAGCGATGAAAGACGGCAAGGGCAAGGGCCAAGGCGAGGATTGGTCCGAGGAGTTGCTGGCCGACGATGGCGAGGGAGACAACCCGGGCGAAGAGCCCGGTGAAGGCGGAGTCGATCGCGGGCCCGGTCACGATCCCGGCGTGCTAGGAGCGGAGAAGGATCGCGTCGAGATCGGCAAACTCACAGGGCTCGAATCCAAGGACCTATCGCGGGCGACTCCCGGGGATTTGCTCGAACTGCAGGACGGCGAGCACGACGTGGATCATTCTCCTTCCAGCATCTCCGCGGGCGGCAATACCGAAGCGACCGGCAAAGGCGGCGACCGAGTCTGGCGGGATGCGCTTGATCCGGCCGAGCAGCGGACTTTGAAGCGGTTTTTCGAGTGAGTCTGCTTGGTCCAACGCTGGGCGCGCGGTGGCGGTCGATCACACCCGCTGCCGTAGGCGACTATCCCGCGTGGCATCGCCCGCTGGGATGGCAGCTCTTGGTCCGCCGTTGTGCCGGCCTTCGTATGGGGTTCCCGCAGCTCTCGCCGTGAGTTCTTCCACCCTTTACACCGGTGGGACGTTCACCGTCGAGGAAGCGTTCGCACCGGCTACGTTTCGAGCGTCTTCGCGCGGGTGGAGGTGAGCTTGCCGCAAGATGAAGAACAGGCAGCAATGCCAATATCCCATGTCAGACTTCCTCTTCGGGTGCTTTCGGCAGCTTGTCCACCTCTTCGAGGAGGGGCACGATTTCCACGCCGCGGACGGCGGAGGAGTCGTGCATGATGCGCAGGACGGGGGTGGATTTGAGGACCACCCGCTTCATGACCTTGGACTGGATCGA
>JAYTEI010000027.1:0-4540 GCA_043735445.1 Akkermansiaceae bacterium
CGGGTGCGGCAGATCGTGAAGGAGCGGGCGAAGTTCGCAGGCATCGACCAGAACGTCTATCCGCACTTGCTGCGGCACTCATTCGCCACCCACCTGCTAGAAGGCGGCGCGGACCTGCGGGTGATCCAAGAGCTGCTAGGTCATGCAGATATTTCCACGACCCAGATTTACACGCATGTGGACCGGCAACGGTTGAAGGCGGTGCACAAGCAGTTTCATCCGAGAGGGTGAAAACGGAGGAAGTATGGCAAAGAGGCATTGCGCTTGGTGGTCGTCTTTCCCGCGACTGTTGGGCGAGATCCTATATGGGACGGATGCTTGAATTCATCCGCCTGATTGCAATTCCGCATTCAGGAAAAGCTGGTCCATCAGTTTGAGGAATTTCAGATACTGCGGCTGCATCTTGCGGAACTCCGGATAGGTGTAGGCATGTGGACAAAGCAATATTCCATTTCCATCCTCCCACGGATATTCCGCATTCAGGCGATGCAACTCGCCACCGACGGGGGCGAGTTCCTCGATCAGTGTTGCGACCGGCAACAGACTTTTGATGTAAGCGGTGAAGCCGCCGGGGTGGCGCGAATATCCCATCATTTGCCTCATCTGGGGCATATTTGGAATCTGGCGCAGAAGTGAGACCAGAGCGGTATGAGACTTTTTCGGCGGCCCGGTCGTACCGAGACACGCGTGATGCTTTGCTAGTTTCTCCGTAGCCATCTGCAGGTAATGCAGACGATGGCACTCGGGAGTATCGGGCGACTGACTGAGCGATTTGAAGATCGCGAAATCACTGCACGCCTGCAGGAGAAAGGCCTCGGCCTAGGTCATTTCTCGGTTTCTCCGGTGAGGTCCACGGCTTGATCCCAAGTGCCCCATTCGGTCGGAGGGTTGATGGAGCCATATTCGTCCTCACGGATCATTGCCACGCCACTGAGTGCAGGCATGCCATGTTCCGGGGCTGGGCGGAAAAACACGGGTTCCACCTCATCGCCGGATGCGGGAAGCAGGTCGGAGGAAAGCTCCAAGAGCCGCACTTGCTCCGCATCCGGAAACCAGAAGAAGCGGACGATGCTTGAATCCGCAAGCCTTGCTTCCTTCACGAGGAGAAGGGCTTGTTTCTTGATTTCAGGATATTCGAGGGGGGTCATGGTTAGGCTGCTCTTGAAAACACCTAGCATTTCTCCGGTGCGGGTGTGAATTATTTTTGGGTCCGGCTTTCAGCCGACCTTGATGCCCGTAGCGTCAGATCGTTTGCAAGAAGCATTTTCTCCCAATTGAGAATCCATAGATCGCCCGGCGGACGGGTAGATTTTCCACGACGCAGAATCACACGCATGTGGACCGGCAGCGGCTGAAGGCGGTGCATAAGCAGTTTCATCCGATGAGTTAGAGACTGGATGTTGAAGATGAATGGACGAGGCGTCCATTCTCCTCAGGTGGTCAGTTGTAGGGCTTGATCTTCAGAGGCACGGAACCCGGTGCGGGCGCTGGAGCAGCCGGTGACAAGCGCTACGGCGTGACTCCAGCTAGCAAATCCAGTGCGGTCTTCGCCGTAGTATGCAGGTTGGCCAGACGCCCCTTCTGCACCGGGCTGGGTTTCGTTGACTCGGCTTGCAGGATTTCCACCTCGCGCAGGATGCCGACGTGCTCGGCCTTGACTTTCACCATGTTGTCCACCTTGTCCTTGCTCACTTGGCCGGACTTCATTTTCCCTTTGAGATTGGCAGCCATTTGCTCGCGATCAGATTCCCCCTTGAATTCACCGGAAAACTCAGAGAATCCCTCAATCGAGCGGATCACCGTGCCAAACGACGCCTGTGCGGCATCGAGCTTTTTCTCAAGAACGCCCAATCGCTCGCTGAGTTCGGCGGAATCCGCCGATGCAGTGGCCTTCGTTTCCAATTCGCGCTGGGCGGCCAACACCTGATCTCGCTTTTCGAATTTTTTCGCCGACGCAACTTTAATACCAAGGGCCTTCAACTTCAGCACCGTCACCTTCTTGACAGAATCGCTCTGACCGCTGGTCTCCACCTTGGCAATCATCGTGGCAAGACGGGTCTGAGCGTCCTCGCCTTTGCCCGCGGTCGCCAGCGGCTCGATCTCCGCCGCGATGGTCCCGACAATCTTGTCGGCTTGCTTCTGATCTTCACGGAGCCGGATCACATCTTGTTGTTTCTTGGCGATGTCCAAATCGCTTCCCGAGACTCGGGTATAGACATTGGCAATCGCAAATGCGGCCTCGATCTCTCCTGCCTCGGTAAGCATATCCAACAGCCGCATGGTATCATTCTTGAGATTCTGGTTAGCTCCTACCTCGACCTTGCCGACCTTCACCTTGTTTGCCTCGATCTCTGACTTCATGGCATCCATCTCCGCGCCGGCCTGCTGAATCTGTTGGGCGGCACGTGTGCATTCTCGGTAAACGGCCGTGCCAGCCTGCACCGCTTGCGTGCGGTTGTTAGTCAATTTGTTAATCTTGGCTTCCGCGTCCTGCGCCGCCCTCTGCAAATTCGCATACTTGGTGCGAAGCGAATCGCGTTCGGACATCAGCCGTTTCATTTCGGTGGTCAGGCCGACATCGCGGGTGACCGTCGGGTTCTCGGCGTTGGCGAGGTCCAGCATGACTTGGACGCCGAGCAATTGATAAGGGCTGGTCTTGTAGTTTGCCGCCAGAAACGCAGTGCCCAGTTCCCTGGCTTTTGGCAGGTCGTTTCTGCGGAAAGCTTCCACCACTCCATTCCATGCCTCGGTCGAGCTGTCATCGACGAGTTTGACGTCGGAACCCGAAGGAGCGAGCCCGGGACAATGGGGGGAGAAAGTGGGGAGCTTCGCGCAGGGTTCTTTTGCCTTTCATTGGCAGCGCGACAGGAATGTCGTGACTCCTTAGCCTCGAAGTTGCGGATTTCGGCACAACGGTGCTTCACCGTTTAATTCCCTCGGGTTCTCTTCTCTGTCTCAATCGGCCCCGGTATGGCGGTGGGTCTTGACGTTCCGCTGATTTTGGAATCGTGAATTCTAGGGAGGGCTCCAGCGTGTTTCCGAAGGTATCGAGGAGGGTGTCATTTTCGCCGTGCTTCACGTCGGAGACTTTGTAGATCGGACCGTTGCGGGTCCCCTGCCCTTCGGTGCTTGGTTTACGGAAAAAGGCTTTCATTTCATCAAGGTTGAGCGGGCCGGAGCCGCGACGGCCGAAGACGGCGGTTTGGTGGCCGCTCTCATCGACGGCGCGGTCGCGGTCGAGGCCGCGGGAAATGGAGACGGCCGCGCCTTCGGTCGGGTAGGTTGCGATCAGTTTCGGCTCGGGCTTGGGCGAGAAGCCCATGTGGCCGGGAACGTTTTCGGGGGAAATCATTTGCAGGACACGCATGCCATTGTGGCCGTCGGCAACGATGGCATACATGGAGGCGCTGACCGAGCCGACCTGGACATCGCGCACATCGTTGAGCTGGCCGCCGGCGGTGAAATGGCTGAGGATGCGCGGTTTTTCTGGATTCTTCACATCAATGATTGCCAGGCCAGCGGAGCCGTTCGCGACATAAAGATACGTTCTGGCGATATAAAGGCCTCCGGCATGGCCCAAGGAAACGGACGCACCGGAAATTGGGATGGGACTCGCGGGATTGGAAACGTCGAAGACTTTCACGCCATCCGCATCGGTGACAAAGCAGTAATGCCACTGCACGGTGGATTGCCGGGCACCACGCAGGGCGGGGCCTGAATAGCCGCCGGCGAAGACCGGGGACTTCGGGTTCGAGGCATCGACAACGGCCAGTCCCCGGTCGGTGGTGATGTAGAGCCACTGCCCGGCCATCCAAGCGTGGCGGGCTCCATTCAGCTTTCCGTCGGGATTGAATGTGGCAGCCCGCTTGATAAAATTGTTAGCCGGATTGCCATCGAGCAGGGTCGCCACATCCACCACGATCAGGCCTTCCTCGAGATCGGTCACGAACGCGTAGCCATGATAGGCGGCGATCGGTTTTTCCTCGTTCTGTGGCAGCCGGTTGCGATTGGGATCGTTGATCAATGTGCTCGGCAAGGCCACGGAGGTGGCGTTGGCGGTTTTGATAAACGTGTCCTGGCCGAAGGGTGAGACCGGGGAGGTGACGATGCGCTCGGAGAAATTCTTGTTGTCGATGTTGGCAATATCGAAAATGCCGAAGCCGTTTTTCCCGAGAGCGGCATAGAGGTATTCACCGCGTGCCTGGAGGTCGAGTACGCCGCCCTTGGCGTGATGGTGATAGGCGGTTTTCAGAATCGAATTGTTCTTGGTGTGCTCCTTGTAGTTGTCCGGGTAGGCGATTTTATGCAGGTGGCTGCCAATCGCCGCCTGCGGCTCGGTGCGCTCGGTCCATGCGACACCATACAGTCCGTGGTCGTCGGTCCCTACATAGCCGAATCTTCCGAAAAAGTTGACCGTGCCCGTGCCGAAGCCGAGGAGCTGGGTCATGATCGCGTTGTTGTCATTGGCTTCCGAGGCGTGGCAGTCCGTGCAGTTTTTCGTCGTGCCAACGCCGCTGGTGGTATGCGCGAAGTGGGGGTT
>JAYTEI010000028.1:0-1993 GCA_043735445.1 Akkermansiaceae bacterium
TATGGCTGCCGGGCACAGCGGATTTTTGGGAAATTCCCGAGGAATGGACCCACCCAGATGTGATCTACGAAGTGATTTCCCACCACGCCGGGCCGGATCGCGACGACCGCGATAGCTTGGTGAAATACCTTGAAATGATCGACGCCGCCGCTGCCTTGCCGATCGACTACATCCTGACCTGCAAGGCTTCCAAAGCGTTGCGCAAAGCCGCGCGGCGCAATTCGATCCCGTTGGTTTCGCTGCCATGAAAGTCCTCCAAATTTTACCCGAGTTGGATTCCGGCGGCGTCGAGCGCGGCACGCTGGAAGTCGCTGCGCGGCTAGTCCAAGACGGCCATGAATCGCTGGTGATTTCCAACGGCGGGCGCCTGGTCGCGGCCTTGGAAGCCGCCGGCTCACGCCACCTCCAGATGCCGGTCCATCGCAAGGCGCTCGCCTCGCTGGCCGAGATCCCGCGCTTGCGAAAGCTCTTTGCGACGGAGAAACCCGACATCATTCACGTCCGCTCCCGCTTGCCCGCGTGGCTGGCATGGCTGGCTTGGAAAAGCATGGACCGGCGCACGCGACCGCGGTTCGTGACCACCGTCCACGGCTTCTATTCGGTCAACTCCTACTCCGCCGTGATGACGCGTGGTGAGGCGGTGATCGCCGTTTCCAAAAGCGTCCGCGACTACATCGTGAAAAACTATCCGCAGACCGATCTCGCGAAAATCCGAGTCATCCACCGCGGTGTGGACAAGGCGGTTTATCCCACCGGCTTCACCCCGTCTAGCGATTGGTTAGCCACTTGGAACGCCGCCCAGCCCGGCTTGGAAAATCGCATCCCGTTGCTGATGCCCGGTCGGCTGACTCGCTGGAAAGGCCAGCTAGATTTCATCCGGCTGATCGCCCGCTTGATCGCACTCGGCCAGCCAGTGCATGGCTTGATCGTCGGTGAGCCACACCCCAAGAAGCTCGCGTTTCTCGCTGAACTCAAGGCACTCGCCGAGTCGCTGGGAGTCATCGGCCACATCACCTTTCTCGGCCACCGCAGCGATCTGCGGGAAATCATGGCCCTCTCCGAGATCGTCTATTCCCTGTCCACCGACCCCGAGGCGTTCGGCCGCGTTTCGCTTGAGGCGCTGGCTCTTGGCAAGCCCGTTATCGCCTATGATCACGGCGGCGTGGCCGAGCAACTGCGGCCCATTTTCCCGCAAGGCCTGGTAAAGCCGGGCGATCTCGAAAGCGCCATTGACCTCACTGGCAAAATTCTGAAGGGTCGCGCCCGGCCCTTGTCGATCAAGGATTTCACGCTCACCCGGATGCTAGATTCCACCCTCGACGTCTATCGCATCGTCCTCACCCTTCCTCGATGAAACAAGTCATCTGCATCAAGTGGGGCACGGTTTACGGTCCCGAATACGTCAACATCATGTGGGCGATGTGCCGCCGAAATCTAACCGGCGAGTTCAATCTGTATTGTTTCACCGACGACACCACCGGCATCCGCAGCGAAGTGAAATGCTTGCCGCTGCCATCGCTCGGCTGCGAAATCCCGCCAGACGTGCCAGGGAAATGGCCGAAGATCGCGCTCTGGGGCAAGGAACTCAGCGGTCTAACTGGCACTGCGTTGTTCATCGATCTGGACACCGTGATCGTCGCTAACATCGACGCCTATTTCACCTACGGAAACCCGCAAGACGTGATCACCGCCCGCAACTGGGTCCGCATTTTCGGCAAGCACGGCCAGACCTCAGTCTTCCGTTTCCCCATCGGCGGGAATTCCTACATGCTGGAAAACCTGCAGGCCGATCCCGTGACGATCTCGCGCAAATACCGCTTCGAGCAAAACTACGTCACTGCCGGAGTAAAAGGTGGCATCAAGTTTTGGCCTAACCCATGGACCAAACATTTCGGCCTGCACTGCATGGGCATCTGGCCATTGCGCTGGTTGCGTCCGCCCGTGCTGCCGCGCGATGTGAAGATCGTCACCTTTCCCGGCCCGCCGAAACCGC
>JAYTEI010000029.1:0-4522 GCA_043735445.1 Akkermansiaceae bacterium
AAAACTTCGCCGGCCAGTGGTTGCAAACGCGCGATGTGGAGAGCGTCAGCATCGACGCCCGCATCGTCCTCGCCCGCGATGTCGGCCAGGAAAAGGCCATGCGCAGCAGGTTCGAGCTCCGCCAACGCCTCAACCAAGCCATCGACCAGGCGGAAAAAGCCCACGACAGCGAGAAGCTCGAAAGCCTGCGCAAAGAGCTGGCAGACTTCCGCGCGAAATTCGGCAACGGTGGCAAGCGCATCGAGTTCAGCGGCACCTTGCGCACCGCCATGCGGCGCGAGGCGGAGATGATGTTCCGCCACCTCCTGCGGGACGACCGCAGCCTGCTGGAGTTGATCGAAAACGACTCCACGTTTCTCAATGAGGAACTCGCCAACCACTACGCCGTGCCAGACGTGAGAGGCGATGAAATGCGCCTCGTGAAGCTCCCGCCCGGCAGCCCGCGCGGCGGCGTCATCACCATGGGCAGCGTGCTCGCCGTCACTTCTAATCCCACCCGCACCTCGCCCGTGAAGCGCGGCCTCTTCATTCTCGATAATCTGCTAGGCACCCCACCACCACCACCACCGCCTAACATCCCGTCGCTCGAAGCCTCGGAGAAATCTCATGACGGCGGAAATCTAACTCTCCGCGCCGCGCTCGCCCTCCACCGCGAGCAGCCGCTTTGCTCGTCCTGCCACAACCGGATGGACCCACTCGGTCTGGCCTTAGAGAACTTCAACGCCATGGGATCTTGGCGCGAGAAAGACCAAGGAATCCCCCTCGAGTCCCCAGCCGGCCAATTGATCACCGGAGAGAAATTCGCCGATGTCCGCGAGCTCAAGCACCTCCTCGTCACCGCCCGCCGCCGCGACTTTTACCAATGCATCACCGAGAAACTCACCACCTACGCACTCGGCCGCGGACCCTTGCCGTGCGACATCACCACCCAAGATGCCATCGTCGCAAAACTCGAACAAACGAACGGCAAATTTTCCACGCTCATCACCGGGATCATCGAGTCCCCCGCCTTTCAACAACGCCAACGCCTCACCCCATGAACCTCGCCTCTAACAATCGCCGCGGCTTCCTCCGCGGCATCGGAGCTTGCCTCGCCTTGCCCGCCTTCGAAGCATTTCTGCCCAGCCGCGCCCTCGCCGCCAGTGCCGCGCGGTTCGCCACCGCCACCACCGCCACCGGCGCACCCTTGCGGATGGCGTTCGTCTATTTCCCGAACGGCGCGATCCAGCAAGACTGGACGCCTACCGGCAGCGGCAAGAATTTCGCCTTCGGAAATACCCTTGCGCCGCTCGAACCTCTGCGCCACCGCGTGCAAGTCCTCTCCGGGCTGGAGCACCTCAATGCCAACGCCGGCAACGACGGCGCCGGCGACCACGCCCGCGCTAACGGCACTTTTCTAACCGGCGTGCGGGTCAAGAAAACCGCCGGCAGCGACATCCTCGCCGGCGTCTCCGTGGATCAAATCGCCGCCCAAGCCATTGGCAAATCCACCCGCTTCGCCTCGCTGGAACTCTCCACCGACCCGCACCGGAAATCCGGCGGCTGCGATTCCGGCTACTCCTGCGCCTACGAGTCCAATCTCGCCTGGCGCACCGCCACCTCCCCGCTCTCGCCCGAGACGAATCCGCGGCTGGTTTTCGAGCGCCTCTTCGGGGCCGGTGCCCACGGCCAGCGCGGTGCCAGCCTTGTCCAGCGCCGCGCCCAGCAACGCTCCATCCTCGACTTCGTCATGGACGACGCCAAGTCCGTCCAAAGCCAGCTCACCCACCGCGACAAAGCCAAGATGGATGAGTATCTAACCGGCGTGCGCGAGATCGAGGAACGCATCGTCACCGCCGAGACCTTTACTAACATCCCAGACCCCGACCTCGCCACCCCCGCTGGGATTCCCACCGCCTACGATCAATACATCAAGCTAATGTTTCAAATGATGGCGCTGGCCTTTGAGACCGATTCCACTCGCGTCGCCTCCCTGCTCTTAGCCCACGACGGCAGCAACCGCGCCTTCCCGGAAATCGAAATCGCAGAAGGCCATCACGGGCTTTCCCACCACCGCGACCAACCCGACCTCATTCGCAAAGTCGCCCAGATCGACCGCTTCTACGCCGACCGCTTCGCCGAGTTTCTCACCCTGCTAGAGTCCAAGCAAGACGCCGACGGCCAGACAATCCTCCACAATTCCATGATCGTTTATGGCTGTGGCAACTCGGATGGCAACCGCCACACCCACGCCAATCTCCCCGTCGTCCTCGCCGGCAACGGCGGCGGCGCACTCCACCCCGGCCGCTATCTGGAAACCGGCGCCACCCCGATGTGCAATCTCTATCTGAACATGCTCGATCAAATGGGCGTGCCCCCGCTCGACCGCTTCGGCGATAGCACCGCCCGCCTCGCCAGCATCTGATAGTGGCTGGAGCGTCCCGCTCCAGACCGTTATCCGGGCGTCCCGCCAGTTGTGTTCTTAGAATCATGATTGAGGTGAGAGCCGTGGGAATTTTTTAATATTGGATGGGCGCGTGCCCGCAGCGAGCGAACCCATCGCCGAGTAACAACTTTCCAGATGCAAGCTGCTCAGTCGTTTCATCCGCTTGCTCGACAAACGTCTCCCCCGGATTCCCCCCCGTTAGCGGGGATCACAGTTAAAGGCAGGTAAGCACCCGGAAAAATCCCGGCGGAATCCCTGGCTCTTTCCTCGGACGCATTATGCCCGGCAGTGGGATTGAACGATCCGCTATCGCTACCTGCCAGCCAACTCAGACCACCCCAGCTAGGAACGGCAGGGAGAAGGCCAAGAGGGCGGAACGCTTTGTGATGATGGGATTCAACGGCTGAGCATTCCCCCATTTTCGCCTGTGGTGTCAATGCGGGAGCTAACAAAACACCCCCGGCCCGGTGAGGCGCGGGGGTGATTGGAATTTCAAAAATCAATATTTCACGCTGCAGCCGTAGGGCTGGTTCTTCGCGTTGACGACTTGCTTGCCGGCTAACACCGCGTCAAGCGCGTTGGCGAAGAACTTGTCGGCGGTGGCCACGTCAGCGGCATCGGGAGTGGCCTTCGAGTCGATCGCGCCGTTATAGACGAGCTTGCCTTCCTTATCGACGATGAACATGTGCGGGGTGGTCTTTGCAGCGTAGGCCTTGCCGATCTTGCCATCGCCATCGGCGATGACGTGGGTGGCTTTGTTGCCCTTGGTGGCGGCGAGTTCGCCGAGTTTCGACGGCTCGAGGTAGCTTTCCTTGCCTTCTGCGGAAGAGCTAATGGTTAGCCAAACGACTCCCTTGCCGGTGTAATCGGCTTGGAGTTTTTGCATGTTGCCGCTGCCGTAATGCTTTTTCACGAACGGGCAATCGAAGTTGAGCCACTCGAGGACGACGACTTTGCCGCGCAACTCGGCAAGCGAGACAGTCGCGCCTTTGGCGTCTTTGGCGGTGAACATCGGAGCGCCCGCACCGACATCCGCGGCATGGACGGTGACGAGCGTTAGAACTCCGACGAGGGCTGATAGAATGGTGGTTTTCATAGGATTGTGGTTTTACGAGTCAGGTGGGAATTAGGTGCAAGAGAAGGATTTGTCTAATGACTTTTTGTGGGTTCGGCGGTCCACGTCAGCGCTAGTGGTGGTTGCTTGGCTTTGCTGGCGAGCACCAGCGTGAGCTGTTGGATCGTGGTCGTGGCGTATTCGCTCTTCGGCACTTCCGCAGTCCACTTGTTAGCCGTGTTGGTGAATTCAAACTTGGCTGCTGCATCGACGACCTGCGGAGTCGCGGGGAAAAACTCATAATCTGCGGGATCGAATGGCTTGGTCGTCGCATGACTCAATGTGAGCGTTAGCGTTTTCAAGGACTCGGCGACGGTTAGTATGATCTCAGAGTTTTGCCGGGGAATATGGAGTAGTGCATCGGCGATGAATTTCGCCTCGTCAGTGGCAGCAGCTTCACCGGCAGTTTGAGAAAGCTCGAGGGCTGCATTTCCCGGCACGCAGCTTTGGTCGTTGCACGTCAGCCACGAGATTCTTCCCTTCAATTTCACCTCACCCGCAAAGCCCGCGGGTGGCGTGAATTTCACCGGAAACACCACCGTCCCCTCGTAGCCGAAACCCGGCAGCTCTCCGGTCACGAAACGCATCGGCACCGGATGCTCCAGCTCACCCGCCGTCCAGCCCGCGGGCAATTCCCACACGGCGGAAATCTTCATCCCACCCTCACCCGGATTTTGCCAATAAGTGTGCCATCCCGGGTCCACCACTAACCGCACCGCCGTCTGTACCGGCTTGCCAGCTTGATCGGGTTTTGTCGCACTGATCCAATCCGCTTCCGCCTTGCCCGAGCGGACACCTGCGAACGAAACCGTGGCGACCGAAACGAAAATCATAGCAGTTCGTGCAATCATAGACCGGCGACGCTAGCAGCCAATCCGCCCCGATCAAGCGGCGGATTTCTTTCACTCGACAAATGCAGGTCTCGGTGTCGGTTTAGTCACCATGCGCGCTCGCTACTTCGGTCTTTGCCTCGCCACTTCCGC
>JAYTEI010000030.1:0-9781 GCA_043735445.1 Akkermansiaceae bacterium
CTACGCCATGACGTTATTAACTTTAGTTAATAATCAGGTATTTGTTTTCACATGACTCACACGGAAAAACTACAGCAGATCTTTGAAGCCGCGCTCAAGGACAACTCGGAATTCACCAAGCCACTGACCCGCGCGTTTCCCACTTCTCCCAGTGCGCAGCCGGTGGCCGTTAGTCAGCCAGCGCCCGCCCCCGAACCAGAACCAGAACCCGTCATTGAAGTGCCCGCCGCGCCCGCCGCAAATGCCGGTCTATCCGACGCCGCCTCCGCAGAATTGGGGGCGTTGCTCGAAGAACAACACCAGCGAAAAACCAACAAGCACCGCCGCGAAACGGTGGTGACTCTCGCCGTGGTCCTAGTTCTAACCGGCGGCGGAGCAGGCTGGTTTGTCCAGTCGCCCCAACGGCTTCAAGCGATGAAGGAAGCCGTCCACGACATTCGTTCCGTCGGCGATGTGAAATCCATCGTGGCCAAGTATCAGGCAGCTCTCGAAAAGATTGGTGACCGTTCCAAACAGATCGACCACGCGACTGTCTCGATGGGCGTGAATGCGAATCAGGACGATGCCGTAGATCCAAACATGAATGCCGAAATGCTCGCGCTGATGGGAGGCAAAGGCAAAACCACTGGCGAAAGGAACCAAATGGTCCGGAACGCCTTCGGCTCGAAGAAGGACACGACTGAGGCGAAGAATGACCCGCAGCCCACCGCCGCTGTGCCCCGCGAGTATTCAGTCCGCTGATAGCACTGCTTGGAGTTCCCAAGTGCGCTTTTCACGCGGAGTGCCCGGACCATTGTAGCCGAGCATGCGGAAATTCTTGGCCTTCGACTTGCGTGCTTCTAACTCGCGATCCAAGGCGGCTTTGGCTTTGGCGACGTTTGCCTCTGAGTCGATGCCCTGCCAGGTGTAACTAAGTGCATTCATCGCCGAAATATCGCTGACCTCCACCTTCTTGCCATCTGGGCCGAGGCTGCCAACTTCGTCGCTCTGATAGAGAAATGCCATCGACTGTTGCCGGAGTTTACCATCCGCAGTCACCATCGACTTCTCGACAGGCGCGGTCATGGGAATGTTGTTGCGTTTGAGGTGGGTGAATAATGCCCAAAAGGTCAGTGTCTCGCCGTCACCTTTTGCCATCGCTGTCCGGCAAGCCGGATACTTTTTCTCAGTGACCTTGTCGTAAGGCCCGGGCTGCGGCCAACCTAACGGCAAGGGTGCTTCACCGACATAAGCAGGCGCTGGCTTTGCGGCATTCTTATCACCCTGTTGGGCACAACAGACTGAGACCAGCGCGAGGATCGGGCAGAAGATTTTTTTCATCCGCCAAGGAGGGCGAGGAAATCCCATCCCGCAATGAGATTTCTATCACCCTCTCTCGGCTTGCGTGGATCTGGCAATTCCGACAAATTCCCGCCATGAATCTTTCCAACTATCTCAACATGGATCCCCACCTGCTCGTCGGCTTGCTCAATACCGAACTTAGAAATCACTGCGATTCCTTGGACGATTTGGTGAAGACCCATCATCTCGATACAGATACACTCATGGAGAAAATGGCGGCGGCCGGGTATATCTATCAGACTAAGATTCATCAGTTCCGCTAAGCCGCAATCAGGGAGTTCGTGTTATTTCACCCGCACCACCAACACCCGGCGATCAAGCATCATTTGCTCCTCGGTGCCGGAAGGATAGCTTGGGTAGTTTTCACCATAACCATGGGCACTGAGCACCGGCTGTGGAATCTGATAGCGAGTGGTGAGTTCTTCAAACACCCTGCGAGCGCGTTGGGCGGAGAGATCTAGATTCAATTCATCAGTTCCGTCGGTGCTGGTATGCCCCTCGATGTCAAAGGTGGCGGTGGGAGCGGTCTTAACGATTTCCCGGATGGCCGCTGCAGTATCATCAAGCGCGACTCGCGATTCACTATCTAGTAACTCGGCGGTTTCCTTCACAAAGAGCACCGGGATGGTGATATAGGGAAGTTCGCGACCTTCCACAATCACCACGCTGCGTTCGACATTATAAACCCGCGGTGGCTGGCCGGGGATATTGCGAGTGGTGGTGGTTTCGGTAGTCTCCACTGTAGTTCCCGGTGGATGTGCGGGCACCTCCACTGCCTTTGGCACCATGCCTAACTGGCGACGGGCTAGGGCCGGGTCGAGCCGGTTGAAAGTCGGGCTAATGGGAACCACCGTTTCCGTCACCTCCTCCGTGGTCACTGCTGCTGGGCGGGGCGGCACTGGCTGCACCACGGTTTTCTCCTCCACCACCACGACAGGAGGTGTGGCGGCTTGCGCGAAGGACTGACCGAGGAGGGCGACTGCAAATAGAACGGGAATTCGAGTTTTCATAAGTGCGCTACGCTTCGCAGGCAGCGTGCCGCATCGGGCGGCTCTGCGAGACTGCTTGCTATATCAACATTCGCGGACGGCAGGCGGCAGCAATTTAGCCTAGCAGATCACAGCGTCGCTATTGCAAGAACGCGGGAGATCGGGCAATCCGCACTTCTGGTTCGGAAGATTCGCGCCAAGCACGGAAAAGATTTGGAAATTTAGCCGCGAAAGAACGCAGAGAGCGCAAAAACCCAGTATTCAAATCTCAAACCGGACGGCAGAGCACGAACGGCGTGACGACCAAAGCTTCGAATTCTGTCTCGCTGTTTTCCCATTGCACCGCGTGCAGTGCGTCGATTTTCACTAGGTCTCCCGCTTGCAACCAGCCTTCGACTCGGTCGGCACAGTTATAGGAAAACGCTGCGCCCACGTCTTCTAACTTCAGCGCCGGATCTACGAAATACAGGCTACCCTTAGCCGCATGCGGTGCGAGATAACTCCACGGCACTTGGCCGGTGTAGTTGGCCAGCTTCACGCGGGTGCTGTCCGGGAACTGGGCGCTGGTGCCGCCGCCGTTGTTGAGGGCCACGAGCATGTTGACGGTGTTTGGTCCGAGGGGAGTGAGTGCTTGCATGGGAATGGCAGAGTGGTGGCTGGGGGCTTTTGGGTGGGGACTGTTGCACGACGGATGCCGAAAATAACTTATTTTGCGCCCCGGAGTGCTGGCACGCTTTGCTGCCGCCTGCGGCAGAGGGAAGCTCTGCGCCATGCGGCGCGGAGCTCTTTCTCTTTTCTTACGCGAGCAGAGCTTCGCGCATTCCGGCTACCGATCCTTCACCCGCTCGACGTTGGCCCCTAACATTAGGAGCTTTTCATCAATATGTTCATAGCCGCGATCAATGTGATAGAGGCGGCTTATTTCCGTAGCACCCTTGGCAGTTAGAGCGGCGAGGACGAGGGCGGCGGAGGCGCGGAGATCGGACGCCATCACCGGGGCGGCGGAGAGTTGGGCGACGCCGCGGACGACGGCGGTGCCGTTGTCCACCTTGATGTCGGCACCCATCCGCTTGAGTTCGGCGCAGTGCATGAAGCGCTGCGGGAAGATGGTGTCCTTGATCACGCTGATGCCGGGAGTGGTAGCTAACAACGCGGTCATCTGCGCCTGCATATCGGTGGGATAGCTCGGGTAGGGTGCGGTGCTGATTTCCACACCCTGGGTGATTCCTTCGCAGCGATGGACGGTGCAAACGTCGCCGACTGCATTGAAATCCACACGATGGCCGGATTCCTCAATGGCGGCGGTGATCGCTTTGAGGTGATCCCGGCAAACGCGGCGGAGAGTGACGCCTTCCCCGGCCAGCGCGGCGGCGGCCATGAAGGTGCCAGCTTCGATCCGGTCTGGGATCACGGTGTGCTCGACGCCGTGAAGTTCGTTCACGCCCTCAATCACGATGCGGCGGGTGCCGGCCCCGGTGATTTTCGCGCCCATGGAGTTGAGAAAATTCGCGAGATCGAGGACTTCCGGCTCAGCGGCGGCGGACTCGATGATGGTGATTCCTTCTGCTAGAGTGGCGGCCATCATCACATTGTCGGTGCCGAGCACGGTCGGACCGTGAGTACCGCGCAAGTCGATTTCCGCACCGCGCAGGCCGTGCTTGGCGGTGAGCGTGATGTTACCGCCTTCAAATTCAATTTTCGCACCGAGCGCTTCAAGGCCGCGAAGGTGAAGATCGACGGGCCGATCACCGATGACACAACCGCCGGGCAGGGAAACCACGCAGCGCCCGTTGCGAGCTAACAGCGGACCCATCACACAAATGGAAGCCCGCATCCGGCGGACCAGTTCGTAAGGCGCTTCATCCATCACCTCGGCGCAGGAAATGCGGACGGTGCCGGACGAGCGTTCGACATCGGCCCCGAGCGCACTGAGGATTTGAATCATATAGTTCGTGTCCGAGACATCGGGCACGCGCCGGATGATGCAATCTTCGCTTGTTAGTAAAGTGGCGGCGAGGATCGGCAATGAGGCATTTTTCGAACCAGATATATTAATGCTACCGCGCAAGGTGGAGCCGCCGTGAACTACGAGTTTGTCCATGAGTTGATGGTTGAAAGTGGATGGTTGAGAGGAACAGGATGATGAATGAATGAAAGCCGGAATGAATCCTGCGGTCCGGTGGAGAGCCTCTTGATCTTTCCATCAACCATCAACTTCCCCGCTTGGCGAAGGGGAAACGAGGAACTCCAGAGAGATCAGTTTTCACTTCGATGGCGGTGAAGGCGCAGGCTTTTAGAATTTCAGCAACTTGTGAAGCTTGATCGTGACCGATTTCTAAAACGAGCCAGCCGCCGGGATTGAGACGATGAAATGCTTCTGGAATGAAGCGGCGGATCAGGTCGAGACCGTCCGCGCCGGAAAATAGGGCGAGCGCCGGATCGTGCATCACCTCGCGAGTGAGGGTGGCGCGATCGTTTTCCGGGACGTAGGGAAGGTTGGCGACGATGCCGTCGAAGCGCCCGTCGATGGCGGTGAAGAGGTCGCTTGCGAGGAAGCTGGCGTTCAGAATTTCGAGAGCCGTGGCATTTTCCCGCGCGAGGTCGAGGGCATCCGGCGAAACGTCCGCGAGGGTGACTTGCCAGCCTGGCCGCGCGGCGGCGAGGGTCAGCCCGAGGACGCCGGAGCCGCAACCCATGTCGAGGATGAGTTGCGCGGCGGGCAGCTCCCATTGCAAAATCCACTCGGCGAGTTCCTCAGTCTCGGGGCGCGGGATCAAGGCGCGGGCGTCGGTCTTGAACTCATGTTGGTGAAACCAAACGGTGCCGAGCAAGTGTTGGATCGGGATGCCTTCACCGCGTTTTTTCAAGGTTTCGCGCAGCGGACTCAAGTCGGACTCCTCCACCGGGCGGTCGAATTGAAGATAGAGATCCATCCGGGTGCAGCCTAACTGATGGGCGACGAGCATTTGCATATTGCGGCGGGCGTCGTCGATTCCGCGTTTTTCGAGATAGCGGGTGCCGCCATCAATTGTTTCAAGAACCGTGCTCATTCGTAAGTCGGCGGCAGGGTGAGTCTGGTGGCCTGCCGCGCCAAGACCTATGATCGGGATTTTGCGGGCTGAAGCGACTCGTGCAAATTCGCTGGTCAGTCGCTGCGGGAAATGATTTGAAGCGCCTGCGAGCGATCCGCTTCGCGACGATGACAGATACACACGGAGGCCACGCAGGCCACAAACCTCACCTCGCGGTGACCACGATCGCCGCATTGGGCATAGTTTTCGGTGATATCGGAACGAGTCCGCTGTATGCATTTCGCGAGTGCTTCTCGGGAGTCCACGGCGGAGCGCCGATGACATCGCACAATCTGGTGGGCGCGGCGTCGTTGATAGTGTGGTCGCTGTTGCTGGTGGTTTCGGCGAAATATTTATTCATCATTCTCAAGCTCGATAACAAGGGCGAGGGCGGGATCTTAGCACTTTCCACTTTGATCCGCGGTGCGTTGAAAAGCCTCGGCGGGAAAGATCCGCGGAAAATTTTAATACTAGGACTGGCGGGCGCAGCGTTGATTTATGCCGACGGAATGCTGACACCGGCGATCTCAGTTCTATCCGCCGTAGAAGGGCTATCAGTGAGTGCGCCGGCGCTGGAACACTGGACGGTGCCGCTGGCGGTGCTGGTGCTGGCAGGGTTATTTTCCATCCAGAAATTCGGCACCGGCCAAGTCGGGAAACTTTTCGGACCCGTGGTCATGATATGGTTTTTCACGATCGGGGCGCTGGGAGTGAGAGCGCTGTGGGAGCATCCGCAAGTGATGTGGGCATTAAGTCCGTGGGAGGGAATTTCATTTCTATGTCGTGAGTGGAAACATGCATTTCCCTTGTTAGCGGCGGTGTTTCTAGCAGTCACCGGCGGTGAAGCACTCTATGCAGATCTCGGGCATTTCGGAACGAAGCCGATCCAGGTCGGCTGGTTCTCGGTGGTGTTGCCCGCGCTGGTGCTGAACTACCTAGGCCAAGCGGCCTTACTCACAGCAGACCCATCGGCGATTAAGAGTCCATTTTTCCTGCTAGCACCTGATGTTTTACAACTGCCACTCACTATATTAGCAACGTGTGCCGCGATCATCGCCAGCCAAGCACTCATCTCCGGCGCATTTTCACTAACCACCCAAGCGGTGCAACTCGGCTGCCTGTCGCGGATTCGCATCTTATACACTTCTGAGCATTCCGTGGGGCAAGTCTATGTGCCTGCGGTCAATCATATCCTAGCAGTGGCCTGTATTTTACTAGTGGTCACCTTCCGGACATCCGCAGAATTGGCAGGTGCTTATGGCATCGCGATCTCGCTCACCATGTCGATCACCTCGCTGCTATTCTTCTCAGCGGCGCGCGCGGTGTGGGGCTGGTCCAAGCTCAAGGCAGGGCTGATGACCGGCACGTTTATGGTGCTGGATGGTGCATTCCTAGCCGCCAACTCGCTGAAAATCTATCCGTGGGGCTGGCTGCCACTGGCGATTGCCGGAGCAGTGATGGCAATCATGTTAATATGGATCTGGGGTCGCCGTCGCTTGTATGTGCGAATCATGCAGGACTCGCTGCCGATCGATGTCCTGATTAAGGATTTACAAAAAGGTAAAATCCACCGGGTGTCGGGCACTGCGATCTATATGAGCGGAAAGGGCCGCCATGTCCCGACGGCCCTACTGCATAACCTCAAGCACAACCAAGTCCTGCATGAGCGGGTGATTCTACTGCATGTGATGACGCTCGACCAACCCCGCGCGAATGAAGATGACATGCTAGACTATGAGGATCTCGGCGATGGTGTCCACCGCGCGACCTTGCGCTTCGGCTTCGCTGAGACTCCCGATGTGCCCTATGCCTTGAAACATCGCATGCCGGAGAACGCCCGCTTCCAACCGGCAAAAGCCACTTATTTCCTCGGTCGCGAAACCTATGGAGTCGGGAAAAAAGCAACTTACATCGACCACTTGCGGTTATCACTGTTCGCGGTGATGGCCCGCAATGCCTCACCGGCGACTGCCTATTTCCAACTCCCTCCCGGCCGCGTGGTCGAGCTGGGAGCGCAGATTACTCTATAATAAAAGGAGCAGGCACCTATGCCAGCATCACCGCCGTGGCCAGCCATCCTTCGCTCTCGATCACTGGCCTAGGAGCGCTCTCGGCGCTGGGTGCTGATGTCACTTCGCACCATCAGGCAGTGTTAGCCGGGCAGGCGCCATTTCGCAAACTCGGAGAACTGCTAGGTGATGATAGCCCGCACGCGGAGCGGCCGGCGGCGTGGATCGAGCCGCGATCTTTACTGGTCAGTCGCAAGTGGAGTCCGGCGACGATGGCGGCACTGCATGTCGCCCGCCAAGCAATCACTGATGCGGGCTGGAGTGATGATGATTTGCGTGATGCAGCATTAGTCGTCGGCACCAGCCGGGGAAATGCCGCGGGTTGGTTAGGTCCGTGGCCGGGACGACGACCGTTCCGGCTGATGGCGGCAAGTAATACCATCCATAGTGAGCCGGCCTCGGCGATCACCATCGAGTTTGGTATCACGGGTCCCAATCATGTGCTCGCCAGCGGTTGTGCGGCGGGCCTAGACGCGATCGGCATCGCAATGATGATAGTGCGCAGCGGCATGGCACCGCGTGCCTTAGCGGTCGCAGTGGATTTACCGTTAGTGCCGATTCTGTTGGATAACTATGCCGCCTCGGGATTGCTGGCGCGTGAGTTTGCTTTAGATCCCTATCATCCCAAATCGTCAGGATTTATTCCAGCCGAGGGCGCGGCGGCAATGGCCATCGAATGGCATGATGGAAATTTCCCCCGCTTACTTCACTATGGATGCAATGCAGATGCTTGTGACCCAGTGGGCATACCTGCCGATGGTGGGCGCACCCCGGCGTTGTTGGAAACTGCAATTAGACTCCACGGAGCACCTGCTGCGGTGTGCCCCCATGCCACCGGCACTGCGGTGCAAGCGGTGGCGGAACCTGCTGCTTTGAGCCGTGCATTTCAGATGCGAAGGCCGACCTTGCATTTATTGAAACCCTTCACCGGCCATACCATCGGTGCCAGCGGACTGTTGGAGAGTGTGATACTCGCGCGTTATGTACACGACATGCAACTACCTCCCAATCTAGCCGGGCGAGCCATACCCTGCGGATTTCATCTACCCGACGAGGTACTTGCTGCCAGCGGGCCGATCTATAAACTCTCCCACGGAATGGGCGGACATAATGCGCTGCTAGTTCTTTCACCCTCATGAAGCCGACCCGCCGCCTCGAAGTTTCCATCGACGACCAAACACTCCATGTCTTCGAGGGCGAGCGATGTCTCTGCCAATATGCTATCTCCACCGCCGCCAAAGGGATGGGGTTCACCATAGATAGTTATCGCACGCCGACCGGGCGCTTCCGGATTGCAGAAAAAATTGGTGCCGGCATGGCAAGCGGCACCATCTTCAAAATGCGAGTCCCCGTGGGCTTGTGGCAGCCCGGAGATGCTGCTAGCAGCGACTATGTGCTCAGCCGTATCCTGCGGCTTGACGGCCTAGAACCCGCGAATGCAAACACATTCGAGCGCTCTATTTACATCCACGGCACCCAGCATGAAGATCAACTCGGACACCCGGCAAGCCATGGTTGCATCCGACTCGGCAACGCCGCGATGATCGAACTCTTCGACCTCGTGGACGAAGGAACTGAATTAATCATCCACCCTGCCACCATGCGCCGCGGGAAATTATTCTTCATCGACTGCGACTCTACGCTATCGACCATCGAAGGCATAGATGAACTCGCACGCGGCAAAGGTGATGATGTATTCGCCCAAGTGGTGGCGCTGACGAATGCCGCGATGAATGGCGAGATTCCTATCAGTGAAGTGTTTCCTCGCAGGATGGAAATGATCCGCCCTGACCGGAAACTATGTGATGATGTGGCCACCCACTATCTAGCGACAATCGTTCCTGGAGCCGCTGAAATGATTCGCGAAATCATGCATGATGGCTGGCTACCTATTATCTTATCAGGTGGCTTCGCGCCTTTGATTCAGCCACTTGCACGCCATCTGGGGATAGATTATGTGGAAGCAGTGCCACTTCATTTCCATGACGACGGATCCTACATGGGCTATGGCACGGACTATCCGACCACCCGCAACCTTGGTAAAAATGAGGTAATCTGTGAGTGGAAAAAAGCACTACTACCCGAGCGAGTCATCATGATGGGCGATGGTGTATCTGATTTGGAAACCCGCCCTGATGTGGATGTTTTCATTGGTTTCGGTGGTGTGGTCTCCCGCCCAAAAGTGGCAGAGGGTTGCGACTATTGGCTCACTGATATGAGCGATAGATCCCAGTTGAAGGATATCATATCGGGCGAGAAGTTAGCAAATCACCATGCCTAATGGCAAATGTGCATCACATGCATCAGTTTT
>JAYTEI010000031.1:0-4510 GCA_043735445.1 Akkermansiaceae bacterium
CCGTGGCCGAGGGTGACGCCCGGCTCGTAGTGGTCATCGCCATGATCGGCGGTGACGATGACGATGGTGTTTTCCGCAAGGCCATTCGTTTTGAGCGCGGTGAGGATTTTTTCCACGCAATCGTCGAACTGGCGGGTGCAGCCGTCGTAGAGCGCGCAGATTTGTTTCACCTCGGTGGGCGGCAGGGCTTGCCACTTGGATTCGAGGTCGGTGCCGCCGATGAAGGAGTCGATGTCGAAGTCCACTTTGTTGCGGTTAGCGCCATGATAGTTGGGATCGGCGAACATGCTGCGGTAGGGTTCTGCGCTGCCGTAGGGGAGGTGGTTGCAGGAATAGAAGACGTGCCAGAAGAAGGGTTTTTGTTTCGCGGCGATCATAGCGAGGCGGTCCTCGACCCGCTTGGTGACCACGCCGGGGGTGACGAACTGGGCGAAGGACTGGAGCTGGGGGAAGAGCTTGTAGCCTAACGGGTTGTCGAAATAGAGCGGCACGACGAAGTGCGCCATGACCACCGCTTGGCTCATGTAGATCTTGAAATTGTCAAAACTCGAAACCGATAGATGCTCCATCCCGAGCGGGATGACTTCATAATAGCCGGCGCACCAATCGCCGATGGCGGCGGTGTCATAGCCGCGTTTGCGGAGCATCAGGGGCAAGGTCTCGATGCGCTTGTTAGTCGCCTCGACGGTTGCCCGGTCCGGATACATTTGGCGGATGCCGTGGCTCTGGGGATACTGCGACGCCATCAGTTGCACGCCGGACTCCATGGTCGAGGCGATGGAGGTGTAGCAATTTTCGAAGCGGGTGGAGCGACTGGCGAGGGCGTCGATCACCGGCGAGACGCCGGCTTGGGCGAGGCCATCCGAGCGCTGTGGCTTGTAGCCTGCACAGCCTAGCAGATCACCGCGCAGCGAGTCGGAGCCGATGATGATGACATTCATCGGCGCACCAGTGGCGGAGGTTTGGTGGCGCGGCCGCACCTCGTCGCGATTGAAGTAGATCGTGAAAATGACGGCGGCGGCGGCGACGCTCGCCACCGTCCAGCCGAGTCGGCCGCGACGGCAAATTTGCCATAACAGGGCGCAGGCGATGATGGCGACGGGCAGCACGCTGAATAGCACGAACAGGCAGCTTGGTTTCGCCGCCTCAGGGATGAGATCCAGCGCCTTGTAATACCATTGCCCGAACTCGGCCACATCGAGGAAATACGGCCGCGTCTCCACCAACCGGAGCGTGAAATAACCATGTGCCAGCGCGGTCAAGCCGAGGCTGCGAAGGATGATCGCGCGGCGGGAGCGGCGTTTCGCACGCGCTGTCCAGAGGGCGACGAATGGCTGGATGACAATAGCCGCAGCGATGGCCAGCACGCCATAAGCGATGAGCATTTGCAGGTTTTGCCAAACGAGAAATCCGAGATATTTGTCGCGGGCGAGGGCGCTGAATTTGTTGGCCATTTCCCCCGAGGAGGTCATCAGCCGCCACAGGGCGATGGCGTATTGAAAGGCGAGGAAGAGCGAGGTGCCGGCTAGAACGGGAAGGAATTTCGCGTGAGGTGCCGGTGGCGAGTGGTGAGTGCGGGAATTCAAAATAACAGAGGCGCTTGCTAGAAATGGCAGGGAATTCTCAGGCTCATGCCTCGGGCGGATCGAGGTAAAGCCAGCGTGGGGATAGCAGTTTTTCGATCACCACACCGCGCCGGGATTGGAGTCCTTGGGGGATGCTCAGGCGGAGGATCACCGAGGTCTTGCGGCCATTATTCTGCCTCACCAGAGTGGCGAGGGATTCCGCGACTTCCGCGTCCACCTTGGCGTAGCCGAAGAGAGTTTCATCGCTCTCCAGCGCCGTTAGACGGAAGCAATTCCAGCGGCTAGAATCCGCAAACTCGTGGCTGAAAAAAGTGTCCGGCTCGAGGTAAACGCGGAAGTCCAACGAAAATCCGGCGGGGCGCACGGTGGCGAAAGTGTCCCACTTCATCGGCTGGTAACAGACCAAGGTTTCCCAATCCACGCGGGGTTCACCCGAGTCGAGGATTTCCAGGACCAGATTGCGGGTGTCGTGGTCGGCCAGCTCGACAGTCGCCATCCAGAAATTCGAGCGATTATCGAGCGTGACGGGCTGGAATAAATTGGTGCGGACGACGCGGTTGAGTGGGATCGGCTTTTCGCCATAATAGCGGTCCATCAATGGCCGCACCCGCTGCGGATGGCGGACCAGCTTGGTGAGATCCTCGATCCGAGTGGTGTCGAAAAACTTGCGGATGATCGCGTCCATTCCGTCTATCAGTTGCGCGGCTTCTTGTTCTTCCTTCGCATCATTTCCCACCAATGACTGGGTCTCGACCCGGATCTTGTCGGCCTGCATGTCCGACTCCTTGACCCCGCTCAATGACCAGATGATCCCCCCGCCGAGGATCAGCCCGATCAGCACAAACCAGCCCCACGGAATGGCTTTGCGGTAGGTGGAATTTCTGCCCCACTCGTGCTCCATGAAATCGGGGTTGGCCGGTTCCGTCTCGATCAAAGCCTCGATCCCCGGTTGGTGGGTGCGGGATTCGAAATCCTCGCGAACCGGCACTTCCAGGCGTTGGCTGACTTTGGCGTCCTCTGGCAGGCTGAGACGCACCGGAATCTCCTGCGGCACATTCTTGTCGCGCTTGGGCCGGAGGATGGGCACTTTCCTCTCCGCCGCCTCGTCCACCGGCCTCAATCCGAATCGTATTTCCTCACGCGCCATTTCCAAAGGAAGAAAAGCCGCAAAAGTCCATCGACGCAACGCAACTCTCACTCTAAATCTGCGGCGCAAACCACCATGGCCGCACCTCCGCGCATTCTCATCGTCACCGCCGCCTTTGGTGAAGGACACAACAGCGCTGCCCGCAACCTCGCGCTCGCGCTCGATGCCGCCGGCGCGCTCACCCAAGTGAGCGACCCATGTGTGCTGGGGATTCCGCGCATCACCGCCGTCGTCAACCACGGTTACCGCTACGTGACGACTCATTTCCCTCAGCTCTGGGCGAAAATCTATCGCTCCACCGACAACTGCGATTTCAGCCAGCAGCGCTCACCCGTGATGCGGCGGATCGAGACCGCGCTGGCCGACCTCGTCCGCGATTTTAAGCCCGACGCCGTGGTCAGCACCTACCCGCTCTATCCCTATTTCATGACCCGCATCTTGGCCGCTTCCGGGGAAAAAACGCCGGTGTTCGTCGTCGTCACTGACTCCATCGAGATCAACGCGGCCTGGCTGCGAGCCAAGTGCGACCGCTGGCTCGTCACTGATCCCGCGACCCGCGAGGCCATGATCCGGGCCGGACTCGACGCGGAAAAAATCGTCGATACCGGCTTCCCCGTGCATCCGGATTTTTCCAAACTAACACCCTTGGCCACCTCCGACGGCTGCGATCCCTTCCGCATTCTCTATTTCCCCACCGCCAAGTTGCCCTTCGTCCGCCGCCACGCCCGCGCATTGTTAGGCGCCTCGCCGGTCGTCCGGCTCACCATCATTCTTGGGCGAAATGTCCGCGCCCTTTACTCCCGCGCCCGTGAAATCCAGCAAGCCTATCCCGGCCGCGTCCGGCTCATCGGCTGGACTCGCCGCGTTCCGCAGTTTTTAAATAACCACCATCTCGTCGTCGGCAAAGCCGGTGGCGCCACCGTCCACGAAGCCATCGCCGCCCGTTGTCCGATGCTCATCCATCACCTCGTTCCCGGCCAGGAGGAGGGAAATCTGCGGCTCCTCGAAATCATCGGCGGCGGCTACCTCGCCGCCACCCCGGCAGCCCTCACCCGCAGCGTGACAGATCTCCTCGCCGACCACGCCGCCGGCTGGCACACCATGAAAAATGCCCTCGCCCGCCACGGCCGCAACGCCGGCGCCATCGCCGCTGCTAGATTCATTTTGAAAGAGATCGGGGATCGTGGATCGGAGATGGTGGATTGAAATCATCTCCCATCTCCCATCTCCTATCTCCTATCTCCTATCTCCTATCTCCTATCTCCTATCTCCTATCCCTCTTCCATGACCTTCCTCTTCGACATCGGCCGCGTCCTTCTCGACTTCGACTTCGAGTCCTCCATCTCACGGCTTTTCCCCGCCGGGATCTCCGGTTCCGAGGAGCGGATGAATCTGCTGCTGGAGCGCAAGGACGAGTTTGAAACCGGCAAAATCGAGGTGGACGCGTATATTAAATGGGCGCTCGAGGTCCTCGGCAGCACCGCCACCGCCGGGGAATTCACCGATGCCTGGCAGCAGATCTTCACCCCCAACGAGCCGATGTGGCAATGCGTCCGCAAGCTCGCTGCCGACGGCCACCGCCTGATCCTCTTCTCCAACACCAACGCCATCCATTGCCCGTGGGTATTCGACGAGTATCCCGAGTTTTCCCTCTTTCACGAAGCCGTGCTCTCTTACAACACCGGGTTTATCAAGCCCCAACCGGAAATCTATCATCACGCCATCGGCACCCACTGCCTGATCCCATCGGAAACCCTCTACATCGACGACCTCGCGC
>JAYTEI010000032.1:0-4506 GCA_043735445.1 Akkermansiaceae bacterium
CTGTTCGGCGGCGAAGCGAATGCTGGGAACGTTCCAGCCTGCAATTTCGCCCCCAAGGCAAAAAGAGTGGTCCACCTTTTCATGAACGGCGGACCGTCCCAGGTGGACACGTTCGACCGCAAGATCGCGCTCGATCAACAGCACGGCAAACCGATCCCGCTGGAAGGATTGAAAACCGAGCGACCCACCGGCACCGCGCTGCGCTCGCCCTTCACCTTCGACCGTTATGGAAAATGCGGCCTCGAAGTGAGCGAACTTTTCAAGCACACGGCCAAGCACGCCGACGACCTCTGCGTCATCCGCTCGATGACCGCCGACGTCCCTAACCACGAGCCGTCGCTCATGCTCATGAACTGCGGCGAGGGTCGTCTCGCGCGCCCATCCATGGGCTCGTGGGTCACCTACGGCCTCGGCAGCGAAAACGAGAACCTCCCCGCCTACGTCTCGATGTGCCCCGGCGGCATGCCGGTCAAGCGCGCGGAAAACTGGCGCTCGTCGTTTCTCCCCGGCCGTTTCCAAGGCACTTACCTCGACAGCTCGATCAAGGACGTGGACCGGATGATAGAAAATCTCCGCAATCCGTCCGCCCGCGACACCCGCCAGGCGGGCCAGCTCGATTTCCTGCGCAAACTCAATGAACGCCACCTCGCCGAGCGAGCTCACGATCCACAGTTGGAGGCACGCATCCGCAGCTTCGAACTCGCCTACCGCATGCAAAGCGAGGCGACCGACGCATTCGATATTTCCAAGGAGCCCACCAACATCCGCGAGATGTATGGCCCGGGAAATTTCGCCCGCCAGTGCCTGATGGCGCGGCGGCTGCTAGAGCGCGGCGTGCGCTTCATCCAGCTCTGGCATGGCAACGGCCAGCCATGGGACAGCCACGACAACATCGAGGACCACCGCAAGCTCGCCGGCGAGTGCGACCAAGCGATCGGCGCGTTTCTATCCGATCTAAAAATGCGCGGCATGCTCGATGAAACGCTCGTCATCTGGGGCGGCGAGTTCGGCCGCACCCCGGTCGTCGAGCTGCCCAAAGCCGGCTCCAACGCCGGCATCATGAAAGGCCGCGACCACAACCACTACGGCTTCACCACTTGGCTGGCCGGCGGCGGCGTGAAAGGCGGCCACGTCCACGGCGCGACCGACGAGTTCGGATTCAAAGCGGTTGAAAAACCCGTCCACGTCCACGACCTCCACGCCACCATCCTCCACCTGCTAGGGCTCGATCACGAGAAGCTCACCTACCACTATTCTGGCCGCGATTTCCGGCTCACCGACGTGCATGGAAATGTGATCCACGAGATCATCGCCTGACGGACCCGCCCGTGATTCGCTGGCCAAAATCCTCCTTTCGCAGCGACTGGACCTTTGCTAGCCTCCCGCCATGGCAAGCCTGGCTGAATTCAAAGAACAAGTCGCCGCGCTCCCCGTTGAGCAGAGAGCCTCATTGGCCAGTTTCCTCCTCCACTCGCTGCCTGATCCGAATTACGACGTTTCCGACGAGGAAGTCGCCGAACGAGCCCGTCAGATAAAGTCGGGCGAAATTGAAATCATCTCGATGGATGAGTTGCGCAAGGGTGTGTTCTCAGATCGAGGCCGGTAATGCCGAGCTTCCACCCACACGTCCGGCGCGACGCCACCCAAGCAATTCGCCACTATGACTCGATCAGCGACACTCTAGGCGACGATTTCTGGGCGAAGTTTGAAGAAGCCTGCATCCGTGTGGAGTCGCATCCCGAGCGATTTCACTTCGACACGAGTGGCTGGCGACGAGCAAACCTTGAACGGTTTCCTTACCACCTGCTCTTTTACGAAGAGCCCGATGGGGTGAGGATCATGACCCTGCGCCATGATCGCCGGAATCCCCGTTTCGGCATACGGCGAAAGTGAAAACTTGATCGCTGGAAACTCCCGCCAATTCCCCGAACTCTCCGCGCTTGCAGTGCGCTCGATCCCCCGTGAGACTCGCGCCATGTTCACGCCGAAGTGGAAAAAGGAAGCGCTGCACCTGGTCAAAGGGGCGAAGAAATTTGTCGATTACAAACGCGACCTGCTCAAGCCCGAGCGCGTGGCCGAGATCAATTCGCGCCGCGCGGATTTGCTGGCGGCGATCAAGTCCAAGGACCGGGCAACGGTCAACGAGGCGTCGAAGCAGATTCGTGCGGTTTGTGAAAACTCGCTGCCGCACGAAAAGCCGCTCGGCTGGCTGGAGGAAAACGTGGAGGTCATGTTCGTCGCCATCGTGATCGCGCTCGGCCTGCGGGCTTATTATTTGCAGCCGTTCAGGATTCCAACGGGGTCGATGCAGCCGACGCTCAATGGCATCATCGGCACTTCGCTGAAGCGCGACCAGTGGCCGAGTTTTCCCATGCGGATGTGGGAAAAAGCCATGCGCGGGCGGACTTACGTGTATGTGGTGAATGACAAGGACCGCCATGTCGCGGTGACTCGCAAGGGCGGCTTGGACATCCAAGACACTCAATATCTGCATTTCTTCAGTCGCTCGGAAATTCGCTTTTCGGACTCACCTCCCCTCCAACTCCCGGCTCCGACCAATCCGTCGTCCGAGATCGGACTCGCAAACGCCATCAACTACGCCGTTAGAAACAATGGGCTGATCCCAAAAGGCATGATGATTTGTGAAGGCACAATCGACTCCGGCGACCTCGTGCTGGTGGATAAATTTTCCTATCACTTCCGCAAGCCCGTGCGCGGTGAGGTTTTTGTGTTCAACACCATCGGCATCGAAGGCATCCAGAAACGCAGCGGCGAGCAGGGAGCCGGCTCGCACTACATCAAGCGCCTGTGCGGCGTGCCAGGTGACTCGCTCTCCGTCAAGTCGCCGAATTTGCTCATCAATGGAAAAATCGCCCAAGAACCCGGCATCCAGCGGGTGATCCAAGGCAAGGGGTCCTATCGCATCAACCCGAACGGCTATGGCTATGCCAGCCCTAGCGAAGCCCCTCATAACGGGAAAAAGCTGCCGCAGTTCATTGCCAAGGAGGGCGCGACTCTATCACTTGCCGCCAAGGCAGCCCCCGGCATGAGGGAGTATGCGGCGCTGGGCGACAACACCGGCAACTCATTGGACTCGCGCTACTGGGGGCCGGTCAAGGAATTCAACCTCGTCGGTCCGGCACTGTTCTCACTGTGGCCGATCACCACCGGGCACTGGGGTTTCATCCGTTGATGTCGTGTCGGCCGCCTCGGACATCACCCGCAAGGCGAAGTCGAATCTGGCCTTCGCCCTGACCATCCTGCCCCGTGCGCGGCGGGAAGACATGGTGGTCTTCTACGCCTTCTGCCGGACGATGGACGATTTAGCGGACGATCCTGGCGTGGCCATGGCCGAGCGTGTTAGATCGCTGGATGCTTGGGAAAATGGCATTACCACCGGCTTCGAAGCGCCGGATGAATTCCAGCAGGAAGTCATTTCCCTGCGCGACCGCCAGCAGATTCCTAACGAACTGCTAGTCGCCATCATCGACGGCTGCCGGATGGATTTGCAGCCGCAGCGGTTTCAAACGTGGGACGATCTATCAGGCTACAGCTGGAAAGTCGCCTGCGCGGTGGGGTTGGTGTCGATCCGCCTCTTCGGCTGCATTGATCCCGCTGCGGAACGCTACGCGGTGGCTTTGGGTCACGCTTTGCAATTGACCAACATCCTGCGCGACATCGGCGAGGATCTGGCTAACGGCACGCGGATCTATCTGCCGCTGGAAGATCTGGCCCGTTTCCAATACTCCGAGCCAGAGCTAATTGGGCGGGTGCGCGACGAACGTTTCCTCGCCCTGATGGACTTCGAGGCCGCACGGGCGGAAGAATTTTTCCGTGCAGCCGAGGCTGCGCTGCCCGCTGCGGATCGCGCCGCACTGGTGCCGGCGCGGATCATGGCAGAAATCTATCACCTCCTATTGGGAAAAATGCGCGACGACCGGTTCAAAGTTTTCGAGAAGCGCTACCGGATCACCAAGGCCCGCAAGCTGGCGATTCTTTCCAAGCATCTGATTGCGCGTCCTTCATGAGTCGCATAAACTGCCGCCGAATTACTTCCTAAGCCCATGTCAAAACTCGCTCTCCCACTCACCGTCGCCTGGATTGCCGGACTGACCTCCTGCATCCCGCCCGAAGTGCCGCCACCTCGGTTCCGACCGCGGCCGCCGCTTGCCCCCGTGCCGGTGGATCCATTCGGCACGCCCTTCGACGTCTCGCCGCCGCCCGCTCCCACAACGCCGCCGCCACCACCGCCCACTGCCACCGGCGGCTATCCGACGGCCACCCGCACCGCGAATCCAGACCAAGTCCTCAGTCCTTACGAACCTTTTAACGTCATCGACGTGGCTGGCTTTGCGTCCGGGAAACTCGTTAGAGACCCGTCTAACCAGAAGATTTTCCGGGTGCCGTGACCCCAGGGCGATTGGCAGGCAGACTCGCAAACGCCACCAACCTGAGATCACGGCTTTTTCACTAAACAGGTCGCCCCGATTTTGCATGGTAGGGCTG
>JAYTEI010000033.1:0-20540 GCA_043735445.1 Akkermansiaceae bacterium
CGGAAGCCGCCAAGGACGCCCGCAGCCGCGCCGAAAACATCCTCCGCTCGGCTGGCAATACCGACATCGGACCGCTCGTGTATTCCTCCATGGGAATCATCAACATCAACCCGGCCAACTCCACCGAGACCTCCACCGAGGGCAACAACGACACCTCCTCCTACGAGAAGGACATCATCACCATCGTCCGCGCCGAGTACAAGGTGAATTGACCGGGACGCGTGTGGATGTTTGGTTGGGTGTGATCCTGCCGGGAAGAAGTTGCGGGATCAACCACCAGTTAGATTCGGCTGCTCGGGAGCTTCGGATAGATCGCCGTGGACGCCGCGGGTGATGATGTCGCGGGTGGCTTCGTCCAGATAGGTGTGGAGGAGCTTGGAAAGTTCCAGGAACTGCGGCCAGAGGATCTGGTCCACCATCGGGCGGGGCACCCGGACCATGACGGTGGCGGCCCGTTGGCGCGGGAGGCGGTAAGGATAGAGATTGTTGCGGCGGCAGAGGGCGAGGAAGAGCTGGCGCTTCCAAGGATCGTCGATCTTGAATTTGTATTCGACGGCAGGCTCGGGCGAGGCCTTGAGCTGGGCCTGGAGTCGCTCCAAAGCACTGCGGGCGGCCTGCTTTTCGCCGGCTGAATCGGTGCCGCCGAAGAGCGCCTCGACTTTGCGGATTTTATCGATCAGTTCGTCGCGGGTCATGATCTCTCAGAGTTTCCGGAGGTCGATTTTCTGGCGGATGGTCCAGAGATTGGGGTCGAGTTGGCCGGAGACCGGATGACCGCCACGCTTGCGGTTGGGGCCGAACTCGTGGCGGTTGAGCTGGAAAAAAGCCTCGGTGAACGCTTCATCGCCCATGGCCACCGCACCGCGAAACTGCGGAACTTCTGTGAGAAAAAGCTGCGGGCGGGTGAGAAGGGGAATAGCGGAATAGGTCCGGCGGGCGTTGGGCGGGGAAGTGTCATCTCCAATGAAATCACGGTATGCCCTGGCGACCTCGCGCCACGAGTGGCACGCGTCCGATCCGTAAAGCGCGGAGATCATGGCGCGGGCGCGCTTGTCGCCAGCGACTGCCCGGCCGAACGTGCTGAAGCGGTCTTTGTCAACGGTGGCGGCTTCTCCGCTGCGGACGGCGGCGTGATCGAACCACGCGGAGAGAATGCGCGAGGCATGGCCGGTTTGGACGTAGGCGCTGTTATAGCGGCCGGTCCAGAGAGCGCCGCGGGTGGCGTGCTCGCGATGATAGCGGGTGGTGGTGAGTTGCTTGAGCTGCTTGATGAAAGTGGAGACATCGCCAAAGCGGGCGGCGAGGCGCAACCAAGCGGTTTCGTCTTGGGCCTTGAGCGGTTCGCTTAGGGTTTCGAAATGAGCCGGCTCGGTGATCTGTTTGAGCCGTGCGAGCATTTCCTTGCGGGTGAGGTCGAGGGTTCTGGGGGAATCCACCAGGAGGTCGAACGATGCCGGGCGGATCGAGAACGCGACGATTTCGATTCCGGAGAACGCGGCGCAGGTGAAGACGGATTCGAGAAATTGTTCGCGTTCCGCCTCGGTGAAGGCTTGCCACGGGCCGTTGAACGCGGAGTGGCAATGGCACCGGATCATCGGGGCGGCGGGATCGAAGTTCAGGGAGCTGCGGGCTTTTCTCATGGGTGTTTCAGTTACATTTCGCTTCGCGGGCGGGATAAATTTGCCTAAGGGCCAACCGGTCAGGGCTACGCCATTTTGGGAAGGCCTGCTAGCGCAGGCTCTGGGTTCGCGGTCCGTTTCTTAGTTCGCGACGATGTTGAAGATCTTGCCGGGGATGAAGATGATCTTGCGGATGGTCTTGCCATCGAGGTGCTCGTTGACCTTGGCGCTGGCGAAGGCGGCGGCTTTGGCGGCCTCCTCGTCGGCGTCCTTGGAGATCATGAAGCGGTCGCGCAGCTTGCCGTTCACCTGGACGACGAGTTCGATCTCGTTTCTAACGAGCGCGGCTTCGTCGTAGGTGGGCCAGGTCATTTCCGACAGCATCGTGGTGCCGCCGAGACGAGAGTTGATTTCTTCCGTCAGGTGAGGGGCGAAGGGATTGAGCACGGCGAGGAGTTGGGTGAACTCTTTCAACGGCACGACTTCGGCTTGGGTGAAGGCGTTGGTGCAGATCATCATCTGTGAGATCGCGGTGTTGAAGCTGAGTTTCCCGATGTCCTCACCGACTTTCTTGATCGTCTCGTGGACCACGCGGAGCAGCGCCTTGTCGGTGCAGGGGACGTCCTGGATTTTCGCCGAGACATTCCACACGCCTTCCTGTTCTTCGAGCGCGACGCGCCAGACGCGGGCGAGGAACCGCGAGACGCCTTCCACGCCCTTCATGATCCAAGGTTTCACCTGCTCGAGCGGGCCCATGAACATTTCGTAAAGGCGCAGGGCATCGGCTCCATATTCGGAGACGACATCGTCGGGGTTCACCACGTTGCCGCGGGATTTGGACATTTTCTGGCCGTCTTCGCCGAGGATGAGGCCTTGGTTGACGAGTTTTTGGAATGGCTCGGGAGTCCTAACATGACCGAGGTCGAACAGGACCTTGTGCCAGAAGCGGGCGTACAACAGATGGAGCACGGCGTGTTCGGTGCCGCCGACGTAGAGATCGACCATGCCGGGTTTGTCATCGGTCCAGTAGTCTTCGGCTTCATGGGAAATAAAGCGTCCGGTGTTTTTCGGATCGCAATAGCGCAGGTAATACCAGCACGAGCCAGCCCATTGCGGCATGGTGTTGGTTTCTCTAACCGAGCCATCCGGCAGCTCGACCCAGTGGGTGGCCTTGGTGAGAATGGGCTCAGGCGTGCCGCTGGGTTTGTAGTCGTCCAGCGGCGGCGCGAGCAGCGGGAGCTCGGATTCCGGGATGGCCTGGTGGCGGCCGTCTTTCCAAATGATCGGAAACGGCTCGCCCCAATAGCGTTGGCGGGAGAACAGCCAATCGCGGAGTTTGAATTGGATGCGGCGTTGGCCGAGATTGTTAGTCTCCAGCCAGTCGATCATCTTGGCTTTCGCGTCGGCGGTGGGGAGACCGTCGATGAAGCCGGAATTGATAGCGATGCCGTGATCGCAATGTGCCGCCTCAAGAGAAAGGGGCAAAGAAGGGGGCACAGGCGTCTCGCCTGTTCTCCCTCCCACAAACACACTTGCCTCTCCCTCCCTCAACCCAGCCTTGGCAGGATTTTCCTCCACATAGGAAACCAATGTATCGAGATGGGCGGCGGATCGAATGATCCGATCAAATGACTCATCCTGCCAAACCGTGCCTGTATTTCCGGTAGCCCGGTTGATCTGCTTCGCGGTGAAGCTTTTCCACGAGTGCAGCACGTCTGACAGATTCTCGCCCGTGACGAGGCGGATGATGACATGGACGTGGTTCGGCATGACTGCGGAGGCCAGCAAGTTGTATCGCTCGCCGTCGAAATGATGCAGTGCGTCATCGACGATCTTCCGCAAGGCGGGGTTTTTCAGGATGCAGCCGCCTTCACCCGCATCGAGCCATTCGTCGATCTTGCCGGAGAAAAGCGCGTGAAACTCCTCTTGTTGTTCCGCGTCCAGAGGTTCTGGATTTGCCAACTGCCATGCCTGCTTGCGCTCTCTGAGTTCATTGAGCTTTGCCGCCGGGAGGCTGTCGGCCAAACGCCAGGTGAGGAAATAATAGCTATCGTCCTGTTGCCAGTGTGGGAGATTGCGGCGCGATTTGGTGATGGGTAGGTGGGTGGAGAGCTTGGGGGAGGGAAGAACAGGCGGGACGCCTGTGCCCCTTTCCTCTCTCGCCACAACTTGCCGGATCGGCAGGTCGAAACGTTTCGCAAACTCCCAATCCCGCTCATCATGCGCTGGCACGGCCATGATCGCGCCAGTGCCATAGCCCATCATCACATAGTCCGCGATCCAGACCGGGATCTGCTCGTTGTTCACGGGGTTGATCGCGAACGCACCGGTGAAAACGCCGGACTTGTCTTTGTTCAAATCGCCGCGGTCCATGTCGGACTTAGAGGAACAGGCTTTCTGATAGGCTTCGACGGCAGACTTTTGATCGGCAGTGGTGATTTCCGGAACGAACGGATGCTCGGGTGCGAGAACCATGTAGGTCGCGCCGAAGAGCGTGTCCGGGCGAGTGGTGAAGACTTCGATTTGAGATTCAAAATCTGCGATTTCAAATTTCACCGACGCTCCCTCACTCCGACCGATCCAGTTCTTCTGCAGCAGTTTGATGCCTTCCGGCCAATCGAGCGTATCAAGTTCGTCGATCAGGCGTTGCGAGTATTTCGTGATCCGCAGCATCCATTGGCGCAGCGGGCGGCGCTCGACGGTGTGGCCTTTCGACTTCCACTCCTCGACTTCCTCGTTCGCGAGCACGGTGCCAAGGTCGGGCGACCACCAGACCGGGGTGTCGGCGACGAAGGCGAGGCGGACATCGTCGATCTGATCACGGGTCCAGCCTTGCGCTTCGAGATCGCTAACAGGCATGGCTTTGTTTTCCACCTCGCAGAAATACGAGCCGTAGAGCTGGAGGAAAATCCACTGCGTCCAGCGGACGTATTCGGGATCGGTGGTGGCGATTTCGCGATCCCAATCGTAGCCGAAGCCGAGCGATTTCAACTGGCGGCGAAACGTCTCGATATTCGCGGCGGTGGTGATCGCCGGATGCTGGCCGGTCTTGATCGCGTATTGCTCGGCGGGCAGGCCGAACGAGTCATAGCCCATCGGATGCAGCACGTTGAAGCCGTTCATCCGCTTGTAACGGCCGACGATGTCGGTGGCGGTGTAGCCTTCTGGATGACCGACGTGCAGGCCCGAGCCGCTGGGGTAGGGGAACATGTCGAGCACGTAGAATTTCGGTTTGGTGGCGTCGAAATCCAGATCGCCCGGGCCGGGGGTGCGGAAGGTTTTTTCGGTCTCCCAGCGCTGTTGCCATTGGGGCTCGAAATCGCGGAATGGGAATGGTTTGCGGGCGTCGGACATGGTCGGGAAAGGGCGCGGACTGTGGCGACGAGTGCCCGCGATGAAAAGAAAAACCACGGCGGGTCACTTGGCAGCTTTCTTGACTTGATGCGATGATGCAATAGCATCATTGCACACAAGAACGACCTTGGACATTGATGATGACGTGTTGCGAACTGCAAAAGAAATGGCCTCCAAGGAAAAGCGATCCGCTGGAGCGGTCATTTCGGATCTCGCCCGCCGGGGATTTCACGCGGCTCCGGTCGCAGTGAATTGCGATGGCACGGTGCGCAACGGCATTCCGCTGCTGCCGAGGCGTGGTGAGACGGTCACCTTGTCCCATGTGCGTGAGATCCTGGAAGAGGAGGGCATCTGATGCGCGCTCTGCTGGATGTAAACGTGCTGATCGCCCTTTTCGATCAGGACCACGTTTTCCACGACCGGGCACACTTGTGGCTGGAAGCGAACGCTGCCGCAGGCATCGCCACTTGCCCGCTCACGGAAAACGGTGTGGTCCGGGTAATTTCACACCCGAAATACAGCAGCTCGCTGAGGTTGGCTCCAGGCGACGTGATCGCGATCGCTTAGTTCGTGGAAAGTGCGGTGAGGCCCGGTCTTGTTTTTAGTCACGAAAAACCCCGCTGCGACGTGAAGCCGGAGCGGGGCGTGTGAGAATCTAGCGGAAGAAATCAATCGAGATCCTTCTTGGCAAGCGCTTCGTCGAGGTGCTTGAGAAAGTCCGGGGTTTTAGGGAATTCCGAGGCGAAGAAGCGGGTGAACTCCTTACCTTCCGGGCTGAAAAGGATCACCGTCGGAAATCCCTCGATCTTGTATTTCTCGGCCAGCGGTTGGTTTTTTTCCTTCACGGCATTGTCACCGTTCGGGAAATCCAGCTCGACGAGGATGTATTTCTTGGAGGCGGCGGAGACGAATTCCTTGGTGGAGAAAACGTTCTTGCGCATGGCGATGCACGGTGGGCACCAGTCGGAGCCGGTGAATTCGACGAGCACGGACTTCTTTTCGGCCTTGGCCTGGGCGAAGGCTTTTTCGAGATCGGTGGACCAGCCCTCAGGAGTGGAGGCGAAGGCGGAGGCGGTGAGGGCAGCGACGCCCACGGTTACGGAAGCGAGCCAAGTGATTGCTTTCATCATGCCTATATGCGTCGCCGAGCCCGAAATTATTCGAAAAACTTCGCGCCGCTTCGCCGATCGGGCTAGCGAATGGCCATGCAACCCTTGCCGCGCTTGATTCTCGCCACCCGCAACACCCACAAAACTGCGGAGATTCGCGCGATGATCGGCGAGAGTTTCGAGGTCGTGGACGCGACGGCATTTCCAGATTTCCCGGAGATCGAGGAAACGGGCACGACATTTTTGGAAAACGCGCGACTGAAGGCAGAAGGAATCAGCCGTCGGGTGGAGGGCTGGGTGTTATCCGACGATTCCGGTCTGGAGGTGGATGCACTCGGCGGTGCGCCCGGCGTCTGGTCGTCGAGTTTCGGCGGCGAGGAAGGAAATCACGCGAAAAACAACGCGCGCCTGCTCGCTGAAATGGCCGGCAAGGCCGACCGTGGAGCACGCTTCCGCTGCACGATGGTGCTCGCACGCAGTGGCGTGGAACAGGCGAATTTCAGCGGCACGGTCGAAGGTCATCTCCTGGAATCTCTGCACGGCGCACGTGGATTTGGCTACGATCCGCTGTTTGTCCCAGCGGGATACGACCAGACCTTTGCCGACCTGGGCGGTGCGATTAAAAACACCTTGAGCCACCGCTCGCGGGCCTTGGTCCAAGTCGTCGCGTTCCTCGACGGACTGGGATAAAATAGTTTGTGTTTCTTAATCATTTTTGAAAAACTTCTCGTCATGAGAAGTTTTCGCCTCGCTCTGATTCTTATGTTGCTGCCCGTTTTCGGCGGCATGGTCTCGTGCTCCAGCCAAGTCAAAGCCAAGCATCCCGTCTCCTATCGGTTTCAAAATGGCCGCACTGCCATGCTGAAAAACGGGATCGCCTACGCGCCCAGAAATGCGCCCGCCGCCGTGAAACGGGCGATCGCGGCCGGCAATCGCTTGCAAGGCATGCCCTACAAATGGGGCGGCGGCCATGCCAGCCAGGACGATTCAGGCTACGATTGCTCCGGCACGGTTTCCTATGTCCTGCGCGAGGCAGGCTTGATGCGGGGCTGCATCGCCTCGCAGGAATATTTCAACTATGGCAAAAAGGGCGAAGGCAAATGGATCACCCTCTACGTCCGTGATGGCCACGTTTTCATGACCGTCGCCGGGCTACGGCTCGACACCGGTGGCCCTGGCGGTGAAACGGGTCCCCGTTGGAAACCGCAAACGCGGCAGGGACGAGGCCATTTCGTGCGCCACCCAGCGGGGTACTGAAAAAAGTAGTCGAGGACATCAGTCCGCTCTAGCGATTCGAAGAACGGACTGAAGTCCTCGACTACTTTTTCAACGCGATAGCAACCTCCACCAACGACGGGAAAGTCCGGTCCGCTGCGGAGAAATCCAGCCCAGCCGTCACCCGATTGGGCACTGCCCACACCGTCATTCCGGCCGCTTTGGCCGCTCTCACGCCGTTGAGCGAATCCTCGATCACTAGGCAATCCGCTGGCGGCAGTCCGAGTCGTTTCGCCGCCTCAAGGAACAAGTCCGGAGCGGGCTTAATCTGCGGCGCATCACCCCGGCACACCACCGTTTCGAAGTGATCCGCAAACGCCAGTTTCTCTAACCAACCCTCCACCCACTGGTGCGACGAGCTGGAAACCACAGCCCGCCGGACACCTGAGCGAGTGAGTTGCTCTAGCAGGTCGATCACCCCCGGCATCGTCCCTTCGCCGGATAGCTCGCGCAGGATCTCCTCTTGGCGGCGGGCGTCAAGGTCGTGCCAATCGAAGGCGAGTCCCGAGAGGTCTTCCAAGTGGGTCTTCGGCGACCAAGTGGCGAAATCTGAGCCGATGCAATGGGTGTAAACCTCAAGCGGCAAGTCATGCCCGTGGGTTTGGAAAGTCCGCAGCCACGCCTGATAGATCGCCCACTCGGTGTCCACTAGCACCCCGTCGAAATCAAACAACACCGCCGCAAAACTCATGCCACCGGGATGCCTCGCCGGGGCGTATCCGACAAGTTCCATTTCGTTTTCATCCGCGATCCGCGTGCGCAGAATCGTTGCTTCTTGGTATTGCGCGAGAATCCCTGGCAGATTAGCGTCGCCGCAACTCAAGCCACCACTTCCATGCACAAACTTTTAATTTCATTCGTAGTCACCGCCGGTCTCTCCATGATCGCCACCGCCGATGAGGCGGAAACCGCCAAGCAGATGGAAACCGGCAAGGCCTCATTCATGCTGTGTGCGGCCTGCCACGGGATGGATGCCAAGGGCGTCCAAGCGGGTCCGAGCAAGATGGCTCCCGCTCTGGTCGAATCGAAAATCGCCAACGGCGACCCGGCGATCATGGCGCTCGTCGTCATCAACGGCATTCAAAAGGAAGGCACCGAATACATGATGGCGATGGCCCCGCTTGGAGCCGCGCTCGATGATGAAAAACTCGCCGCCGTGATGACTTACGTCCGCGGTTCCTTCGGTAACAAAGCTCCGGCGGTCACTGCCGCAGATGCGAAAAAGTATCGCGAACAATGGAAAGACATCAAAGCCCCGGTCACCCGTGCGAAGATTGCCGAACTTTCCGCTGCCAAATAACAGGAATTCCCAAACTCTCGATCAGTGGCGTCCATCTGCCCGGTGGACGCCGCTTTTATTTTTCAGGCGGCGGATTCGGAGTTGAGAATGCGGTCGATGAATAACTGGATCCGCAAGAGCTTATCGGCGTCGATGAGTTTGCTGGTGTCGGGATTTTGAAGCAAGTTATGGGCGGCTTCCTCGGCCTTGGACGACTTGCCGCTGGGCGCGCTCTCGATGCGGGAAAGCTCTGAGAGCATGGTGGTGAGGGCGCGTTCGCAACCGTGGCGGATGTCCGCGTCGCCGGGCAGCGGGATTTGATCTTGGTTGAGTTCAGCGAGGATACGGATCAGCAGGGGGAACCGGGCCATCGCTCGGTTGATTTCCTCTGCGGATTGTTTGCGGACTTTCTGAGGGGGCGGGCTAACAGGCGGGTTGGACATGACGGTCTTTCGATAAGCAGCGAATATGAAATGTTTGTTGATAGTTGGCGAGTGACCAATTCGGCATTATGGGGCGCATTCGTGTAAATCCCATGTAAAGCCTCGCGCAATTTTTTGATCGCGAAAACTGGCTGAAATGGGAGCTTCGCCCGATGGACAACCGTGAAGTTTTCATGCGCCGGGCAATCGAGCTGGGGCGCCAAGGAATGAACCAAGGTGCCGGCGGACCGTTCGGCGCGGTGGTTGTTAGAGATGGCACCATCGTCGGCGAAGGCTGGAATCGGGTCATCGCCAGCCATGATCCGACGGCCCACGGCGAAGTCACGGCGATCCGCGATGCGTGTGCTAGGCTCGGAACTTTCTCGCTGGAGGGCTGTGAAATCCACACCACCGGCCAGCCGTGCCCGATGTGTCTGGGGGCGATCCAATGGGCGAGGATTTGGAAAATCTACTATGGTTTCCGGATCGAGGACGCGGCGGCGATCGGATTCGACGACACGGAGTTTTACCGGCAGATGATGTTGCCGCCGGACGAGCGGTTGATCCCCGCAGTGGAATTGTGCCGCGAGGAGGCGTTAGAATTGGCGCATGAATATATCTTGCTGCCGGGAAGGCCGCATTATTGAGCGCGGCTGCGGTCGCTTGGTAATTCGCGCAAGACGCTTGCTTGACGGGCGACCCTTGCAGTGCGGAAACTCGCCGCCATGGCATGGAGGATCGAAGACGCTGTTGACCACGGCGAAATTGACAACACCGTCGAGGGTCACACGACGGGCCGCATTTGGCTGGCCGGGCGGGACGAGCCATTGATCCTTTCGCTCGATGGCGATTGCTGGCGCGATCTCGCGGGAACTCGATTGCAGTTTGATAATCCCGAGCCGCAATCCACGCCTGATGCGGAGGCGCTCGACATGGACCAAGCCGGTATCGTGGGCGACATGACCGCCTCGCGGAAGAACAAGGTGCCGACGGTGAGCGAGGAGGAGTTTAATGAGCTTTATCACAACCAGTTGGACATTCCGTATGAGTGGCGCAACACGCTCTATCTGGAGTGGTTCAGCGAAATCAACGGGCGGGTGGTCATCGAGACTTCGGCCTACAAGCTGACGATTTTCCCGCATGAGTGGCAGATGGATGAGGACGCCGAGGACGCGCAAAAGCTAGCGAACTTGAACTCGATGCGCGATTTCATGGCGCAGGTGATCCGCCGCCGCGATCCCGAGGGACCAGAGCCGGATGTCTCGCTAGAGCTCGATGAGTATGCGTGGGAAGAGCGGCTCAAGGAATCCGACCGGTTGACCGATGCCTATCAAGAGGTGTTGGAGAAATACATGGAGGACTCGGATAGCGAACAGAAGGAGGCCTTCGTTATGGGTTGGGACGGGCTGCTAGATGCGCTCGCCGAGCGCGACGAGGCGGGTGAGGACGATTTCCCCGACGAGTGCAAGAGTTATGGCTTGGACGAGGATGAGTTAGATTTCGAGGATGACGATGAAGAGGACGACGATTTCGAGGAGGAAGGATCCTTCAGTGCCGAAGACGATCACCCGTTGCAGGCGAAAGCGCAGGAACTCGCAATGCGGGCGATGGACGTGATCGAGCGTGACGCCGGCCCAGGCACTCCCTCCTATCAGCTCATCACCAATCTCCTGCAAGTGAGCGGCAAACTCGCCGGAGTCCTGCACGGGCGCGGCAGCGGCTACGAACCGGAAACCGGCTTCGTCCTCGCGGTCCTCAAGCGCTGCTTGAACTGGCTCAACGAATCGGTCGGTGCCTGCCAGCAGCTCATGGACCTCGAGCGCGATCCCGATCAACGCGCCGCGCTCGACCACATCCGCGGCTCCGTCTTTGAAATCCGCGATGGCATCGTGGAACTCCGCCGCGAGCTTAAGTGATCGTGTCCGGGGAAATTTTTCTAACCACCTAACTGCACCATGGCTGCGCGCGCCTACATCACCCTCGTCGTCGGCTTGTTAGTCGGCGTGGCCGGAGCGGTCCTCTTCCTCCAGAGCATGCCACCCAAGGAAGGCTCGGCGGAGGAGCGGGCAGACAAGTTAGAGGCCGAGTTGAAACGGGCAGAGAACCGGGTGGCCGCGCTAGAAGGGGCAGATCCCCACGGTCGCCGCCGCCCGGGGCGGACTCTTAAGGACGGCATGAGAAACATCGCCGAAGATCTCAGGACCGGGAAGCCCGTCACGCCGGACGATGTTTTCCGCGCGACTCAGCCATTTATCCGGGATTTCTCGCCCTTGTTCGACCGCATGCGCGTCCGCGAACTCCAGCGCCAAAGCGACACCAAGGCCGGCGAGCTGGCCCGCAAGTATTCCCTAACTCCTACCCAACAGGAAGCGCTCAAAAAGTGGCTCGATCAAAAGGCCGTAGATGACGCGAAGCGCTACACTGACATGGTCTCTCAGGAAGGCACCAAACTGGAAGACCTCGCCAAAGCTTCCGCCAATATCCGGGTGGACGATGGCTTGGAGAAATTCATGGATGCCACGCTCAGCGGCGACAAACTAACGGCCTTCAAATCCGATCGGATGTTAGAGAAGGTCGGCAGCGTCCAGCAAGAGGCCGACATGAAGGTCACGCGGCTCGATGGCATCGTCGGTCTCGATGAAACGCAGCGTGGCCAAGTCTTCGGCGTAATGGCCCGCAGCGCACGGGATTTTGATCCGGCAATGCAGTTCGAAGGTCTCGGCACTGACACAGCGGCCTTGCCGACCGGCAAATCCCAGCAGGCGGCGATCCTTGCTGTTTTAAGACCCGAACAACGCCAAGCCTATCAGGATGCGCAGGCCAAGCGTCGCGCGGATGCCCAGAAGGAGATGGAAGGCATCGGTCTAACGCTGCCCGAGGATTCCAAAATGTTTGACCCTCTCGATTTCTAACAACGAGTTAGTTCACTGCGCTGCCGCCTCCGTCGGGAAGCGGAAATGGCGCTGGATGCTGTAGTCGAAAAGGATGCTCTCCCATTTCACGCCGGCACCCATGTTATGGACGACCCACGCTTCACCGGCGTGGTCGGCAGGACCGGGGACGATGATGCCGATGTGGGCTTCCGCGTTGGCCAGCGACCAAACGACGATATCGCCCGGCAGGTAGTCCGCAGGATTGCGGGATGGGGTGAGAGTTTGGCCCTTGCGTTCGAAGTAGCGCTGGAGGTTAGCGACCCGCCGGTGGTCGATGTTCGTATCGGGTGCTGAGGCCGCCCAGAGTTGCGGATAGAGCCGGAAATTTCCGGTCATGTCTTCGTGGACGAGGACTTGCAAATCCATGTCCATGCCGCGGTAGGCGCGGACGATGACATCGGCGGCGACCCCTTTGTGGGGCGGCACATCGCCATTGGGATAAGCGATCTGATAGTAGGCGCGATCTTCAGTGACCGTCTCGCCGGAGAGAGACTGGGCGAGAGCAGCGGCGGCAAGGTTGTTGCCGAACCTTTTGGATTCCTTGAGCGAGGAAATCAGCAGGTCCGCCTGCTCCATTGAGACCCCGGCTTGGGTCGCTTTGAGAAATGGAATCAGCGGCCGGCCAAACCAGAATCCCATGCCGAGGGCGATCACGATGATCACCCAGCCTCCAAAGAAATTCCGTCGCTTCGGCTTTTGCGGGCGAGGGCCGATGTACTCGATGGTGGTGTGAAATCCTGAGCGCGAGCGTGGCATGAAATTAATTTGCTGAGGCGGAAATTACGCAAATCCGCTCCAAAAAAGCGACCAAAATTACCAGCGATTTTTTCTCGTCACGAATCGTCCGCCAATCTCCGGCCTCGACATCAAATTGCGACCCCAGTCACAGTCCCGCCCATGACGATTTTCACCAGCCCTCGGGCGTTGGTTTGGGGCGAGTTAGACGTTCCCCTGTGCGGCTTGGAAACGGACCTACATGGCGCGCCGTTGCAAGCTCCGGCAGCGTTTTCAGTCGTCGCAGATGGCGACCATTTGTGGTTCATCGCCAGCCACCGGCAGCCCGCGCGGCTCCATCCGCAGGCGCGGCCCGGAGTTTTCCAAGCTGGGCTTTGGCAGTACGATGTCGCCGAGCTCTTCCTCGCAGATCCGGCCAGTGGCCGGTATTTCGAGTTCAACCTCGCGGCCAACGGCGCATGGTGGACCTGTGAATTCATCGCCCCGCGAGTGCGGGCGGAGGTGGCGGAAATCGCGATGCCCGAGGTCGCCACCTTCTCGGACTTGGCTCCCGACGGTGCGTGGCTGGTGGCCATGGCGATCCCACTCGACCTGCTGCGGGCGCGGCTGGATTTCGGCCCTGAAACCCGGATGAATGTGACGATGATCCTCGAGTCGCCGGAGCAAAAGTTCGTCAGCGCCTGCGATCTCGGTGGCGGTGAGCCGGATTTCCACCAGCCGGAGCGTTTTTCCAAAGTCAATTTCTTGCCAATCCCGGAATGATGCCCAATATACCGCACTCCTACATCGCGACTTGGAGTGCCGCCCAATCTTTGCTAGAGCCACCCCCCCGTGATTCAACGTTTCCAAATCGAGGATCTCGTGACCCAAGACTCGTCCGGCGTGGTCTTTCGCGCGTTGGACACGGAAACGAACCAGATCGTCGCGGTGCGGCGGTTTTTCCCTTTCGGCGCGAATGGCGGCGGCCTGCGCGAGGACGAGCAAATCGCTTACAGCATTGCCGTCGAGCGCTTGGCCGCGATCAGTCATCCCGCCTTGCGGGCCGTCATCGGCGGCGGCTGTGATCCCGTCGATGGTATGCCGTACATTGCCACCGAGTGGATCGAGGGTCCCCGGCTGGAGGCCTTCATTGAGCGTGGCTCGCTGGCCCCGCTGGAGGCCGCCAGTTTGCTTTCCAAGGCACTAGAGGTCTGCGAACTTCTATCAGAAGTGCTGGCGGAAGAAGCCATCTGGGTGGAAACTTCCTTGCAGGCAGTCGTCGTCGGGGCAGAAGGGTCCGGCCGTGGCGTCACCTTCTGGATTGCGCCGTTGAAATGGCTTGGCAAAGATGACGGCCAACGTGGCTTGGAATCCATCATCACCCTGACCCAGGAAATCATGGGCTGGTCGGGAAGAACCGTGGCCGACCACGAGGGCCAAGGCCTCGGCGGCTGGTTGAAATGGCTGCGCGGCAAAGCGCGGACCGCCACTCTTCAAGAAGTGCGGGAAATGTTAGCCGCATCCGTCGGTGTGGAACCGCCGGTGCCGGTCACGAAACGGGTCCGCCAAGCGACCCGCCAACGGCTGGTGACTCGCAAGAAAAAGGCGTCGCGCTTGCCCATCGTCATTCCCGCAGTCGTGATCCTCATCGCCCTCGCGCTCGGCGGCTACTGGCTAATCAAGCGGAACGACGCCGCGAATGTCGCGTGGCCGGTGCAACCCAGCCCAGAGATGTTAGTCACAGCTCAGGCGCAAGCGACCGAATCCCTCACCCCGCCGGAAGTATCTGCGCCTGCGACCTATAGCACGGGCGAGCGGGGCGTAGAACAGGTGAACCGGGAGGCCGCTGCACTGACCGCGAACCAGCAAAAACTCGAACAGGCAAAAAGCGCACGGCGCGATGAAATCGAAAAGGAGGGCAACCGGTTCGAGGTGATTGACCGCGAACTTCTGTTGGAAAAAAGGAACGCGGAAGTCCAGTTAGTGGGACGCCTCGCGCAGGTCCAATTCTCCAACAATGGCAAGGGTGCCACCCTCTATCTGGAGTTTTCCAAACCCGCAGCCAAGAACGAGCCGCGCGGCTACATCCTGCGCCAGGATCTAACAGCCGAGATCAATCTTGAGTCGCTTCAGAAATTCATCGGTAAAAAAGTCACGCTCCGTGGCAAGGTCAACACCCCAAGTTCCAAACAGCGGCCCGAGATCGAAATTAAAAACTTGGCCGCCATTCAAGAAGTCCCATGAACGGGCACGGCCTACAAGAAGTCCCGACCTTTGCCGTCGTCGGCCGCGTCAACATGGGGAAATCCGCGGTGATCGCCACCTTGTTAGAGATCGACGACAACGAGCTTGTTAGGATCAGCCCCACGCCCGGCGAGACCACTCGCTGCCAGCCGCACCGCGTGGTTTTTGGCGACCGCGAGTGCGTCCGCTTCATCGACACCCCGGGATTTTCACGGCCAGTGGAAGCACTGCAAGCGATCCAGCGCATCCATGGCGAGGGCACGCCCGGACTCGAGTCGCTGCGGAAATTCGTGGCCGAGGCCGGTGAGGAATTCGGCGATGAGAAGCGCTTGTTAGAGCCGCTGCTCGCCGGAGCTGGCATCCTCTACGTCGTCGATCCAGCGAAGCCGCTGCGCGATGATTTCCTCGCGGAAATGGAGATCCTACGCTGGACCGGTCGCCCCCGTCTCGCGCTGCTCAACCGCCGCGCCGATGCCGCCGGTCCCGACGAGGAAGCTTGGAAAACCCGCCTCGGCGGAGCCTTCAATCTGGTCCGTACCTTCGACGCGCACCACGCCCGCTATGACGAGCGGCTCCGCCTGCTGCGGGCGCTGCTAGAGATCGAGGAGAACCACCGCAGGCTGTTGGAGGAAACCATCCGGCTGGTCGAGGGCGAGTGGCTGCGGCGGCGCGAGGAAGCGGCGGAAACCGTGATCACATTTTTGGAAACCGCGCTCGAGCTGCGGGTCCGTGGAACCCTTGAAGAGCGTGATCTGCGAGTGCCATCGCGCCGCCAGAGAAAGTCCGAACTGCTCTCCAAACAGTATTTCGCGGAACTCGCGGAACTCGAACTCACCTGTTTCCGAGGGCTTCTCAAAATCTATCGGCATCACCTGCTCAAGGCGGACACCCGCCCGGAAGCGTTCCAAGGCATCGACCTAGAAAGCCGGGAAACCTGGACCAAGTTCGGCCTCAGCCGCACTCAACTGGTCGCAGTCGCGTCGGCCGTCGGGGCCTCGGCGGGATTGGTCATCGACATCAGCACGGTGTTCTTTTCCCACGGCGCCGGCACCGCGCTCGGCGCGTTGTTAGGTGGCGGGGCGGCATGGTTCAAGGGCGGCAACCTGCCCGATCTGCGGATCTCGCTAACCGGCGGAGTGAAGCTCGCCACCGGCGAAGGCAAGTCTCTAACGGTGGGACCGCCGAAGAACCCGAACTTCCCGTGGATCCTGCTAGACGGGGTGCTCACCCGCTACCGCAGCATGCTCGCCCGGGCACATGGCCGCCGCGACGAGGAATCCCTAGCAGGTGCTGACGCTGGATTTACCCGAGGATTTCTTCCTGGCAGGAGGGCTGTGCTGGGAAAATGGTTCGACAGTTGCCTGAAAGCTGCGCCTGACCGCGCCCTCGAACCCGAGGTTTTCGAGGCGCTGCTAGAGTCACTGGAGGAAGCCGGTCGCGATTCCTAACAACCTCAGTGCTGCCTGCCGCCGATGCGCGGTGGATTCCCAACGGCCTTCTCCTCCGGCTTCGACACGCTGTCCTTGTAACGGAAAATCCCGTATTGTCGGAGATTTCGCATGAAGGACTTGAAGTCGAGCGCGACGTCGTTGTCAGTCGCCAGTGCGCCTAACATGCCTTCGCCCTTTTTCATGCGATCCAGTGCCTCGCCTGCCTTGCCGACGGTGCTTGAAAATTGATCCACCGCTTTCGGCAGACGGTCGAGCGCGGGCTTCACTCCGACCAAGGTCTGATCCGCAGACTTCAGGGTTTTTTCCGCGCCGGTCGCTGCGGTTTTGACGGCTAGGATCGCCTCACGCGCTTCCGCTAAGGTGGGTTCTAACTTGCTGCTAGTCACTTTCCAATGCGCGGTGGTGGCAGCCAAGTTGTCGAGGGTGCTGTCGAAGTGGGCCAAGTTCCTATCGGATAGAACCGTGCGGTTGATCTTGCTCAGCGCCTCGCCGAGCTGAGTGCTCGCGCCTTTGATGTCATCCACCGCGCCATCCACTTTCGCGAGTGTGGCCTCGGCTTCCTTGAGGATCCGGAGCACGTCCCGGCTGACTATTTCCGCGTTGTTCTGGAGTGCATCTAGGCCGGTGGGGCCGGCTCCCATCAGGCGACTATTCGGTGCAATGAATCCGCGAGTCCGGTCATCGGATGGGATCACGACGATGAGTTTGTCCCCTAACAAAGTGGCGGAATTGATCTGGAAAGTGGAACCCGCCGGGATGCGGATGGCTGCGGTGATGGTCAGTTCCACTTCCACCTGCACCGCGTCGTTGAGCTCCGGCTGACTCGCCACCCGGCCGATCCGTGCGCCGCCCATGCGAACCTCTGAGCCTTTGATCACGCCGGATGCGTCGTCGAAAACGACAGTGAGCGAGTAATGCCCGCGCAGCCGATCGCTGAATTTCCCGAACTGCAAAACCAGCCCGCCTAACATCACAAGGCCGATGAATAGAAACAACCCCACTAACACTTCGGTGCGTTTCTTCGGTGCGGGCATTCGCCATTAGTAACAGCGATCCGGGGATTTCAAAATTGTAAAAATCTCCGGCAGCACGCGCTGGCTCAAAACAGCTCCGTGAGCTTGCCGACCTCGGTCTCGCTCATGACGAGAAACACCTTGTCGCCGTCTGCCCACCGCGCGGTCGCCCATTTCCCGTCTTGGGAAAATGCCGGACGCGCCTTGGGCGGCAGCTCACCGCTCACATCCTCGCGTCGGAAAATCACCACATGCACGATGCCGTCATCAGTCATTTTGAAACACACCAGCGAACCACGTTTGCCATCGATCACCAATTCCCGGCAGCCGAGTCCTTTGACATTTTTGAACCCGCGGGGCAGCTCGCCTGGGCAAGGCAACTTGCGCTCTCTTAGGTGTTGGACGAGCTGCTGATGGTCGCCGTGCTTGTCTTCCAAGTCGAAAGACGGCGATTCGAAGGTCTGCACGAACCCCGCTTCCACGGCGGCAATCGGCACCACATGGTTTCTAACCACCGCCGGCGTGCTCGCAGGACGGGTCATGAAAAAGGCCAACGCGATGCCAGCGGCAGCGGCTAAGGGAATGGCCAGCCGCCTGAAGATCGAAATGTTAGAAGCGGGCACGCGGTCCTTTTCCACCGTGCGATCCATCGCGGCGATCACCGCATCGCGCAAGGAAGCAGGCGCATGGATCGAGGCAAGCGCACCGATCCAGGCCGCGTCGTTCGCATCCTCTGCTTGTGGGAAATCCCCGCGTTCGGCGGCGAGGCAGGCCATGATGTCGGCCCGCAGATTTTCCGGTAAATCCACCGTGCCGAGTGCGTTGGCGAACTCCGCATCGAAGGCACGTGCGCTGGCTAACCATTCGCCCAGCTCGCGGTTTTCCATCGCCAGCTTGAGCGCCTCGGCGAAGTCTGGATCACCCACGTCCGCCCCGTCGGGACGGAAGCTCCGCAGGATGAAGCGTGCTTGTTCCTTATCCATGGCGGAATCCTCCGGTGTCGATTTTTAAAATGTTCTTCGGCGCGCTCGATGGCTCAGCCGTCATCCGGCGGCGCAGCATTTCCTTACCCCGCGAGAGCCGCGACATCACCGTGCCGATCGGGATATCGAGGATCTCCGCGATCTCCTTGTAGCTGTGCTGTTGGAGGTAAAACAAGGCGAGCGGCGTCCGATAGGTTTCCTCAAGTGCGCCTAGTAACTCCATCGCTCGCTGGCCGTCCATTTGCCGCTCGGCATCGTCCTGCGGAGCCACCATCGCCTCGGCGGTCGCCTCATCCAGCGGCTCATCAGAGAATTTCGATGCCCGCCGCCGCTGGGTGAGAAACTCCCGGTGCAGGGTGGTGAAGAGCCAGGTTTTCGCCTTCGAGCGATCCCGCAACTGGCTGCCCTTCGCCGCCCAGATGCAGAACGTTTCCTGTACTAAATCCGCCGCGCGGTCCACATTGCGAGTCAGCGACATCCCGAAGCGAAACAACGCTTGGTAGTGGGCATCAACTAACTCGGCGAATTCACTCATCGGCAGTCATGGGAGCTTGCGACGGCGGATTCTATTCCGGGAAATATCTAACACCACGAGCGGTCGCGTTGTTCAGACCTCGTTTGCGGTCTGCCAGCTCACTTCCTTCGCCTCGTTCCACAAATCTTCCAAGCCGTAATACTGGCGGAGCTCGTCGTGCATCACATGGACCATCACGTCGATGTAGTCTAGGACCACCCACTTGGTGTCGGCCTTGCCCTCCGTCATCGTCGGTTTCACCCCATAGAGATCCTCCACCGTGCCCGCCACGTCGCGTAAAACAGCCCGCAGTTGCGGCATCGAGGAACCCGAGCACACCACCATGTAGTCCGTCAGGTTCGAGACCCCGCGCATGTCCCACACGCGGATGTTTTCCGCCTTGATATCGTCCGCCGCCTTTGCGCAAGCCAGTGCCAATTCTTCTCCTTGTATCGCCATAATTCCCCTCGGGGAGCGGCACCCTAGTCCAACTCCCCCACCCACACCAACCCAAAATTTCCCTCACCCGCGCCTAACCAGACACCCCGCCGAAAGGCATTGGAGACGGCGACCAGCTTGGAGTTGTTCACGGACGATTCCGGGACGTCCTAACCGGACCATGCCCATAGGAGGACCTTGAAGGGCGGTTTCCTCAAATCATTGGCGGCTCATGGGCATGGCGGATCGGAGTCCGCCACTCCTTGATTCCGCCCTCGAATTGTGGGTAACGGGCAGGATGGCTTCCCGCTTGGCCGTGAATGTGTCCCGGCTGTCTCAGCCGGATCTCTGCACTCCCGGCTGAGACCGCCGGGACACTTTCCGCTTCCACGCTGCCACCCGCAGGACTAGCTTCCCGCCGACATGAGTAGTTGTGGGCCGAAAATGAAGATGGATCCGACGTTGCACCGGGACAAGAAACCGGACTGGATCAAAGTACGGCTGCCGAACAACCCGGCGTTTTGGTCCACGAAATCGCTGATCACCGACCTGAAACTGGTGACTGTTTGCGAGGAAGCGCAGTGCCCGAACCGTTGGGAATGCTGGGGCCAAGGCACCGCGACGTTCATGATCGCCGGTGATAAATGCACCCGCGCTTGTGGGTTTTGCGCGGTGAAAACCGCCAAGCCCGACGCGCTGGAAGCTGACGAACCCGCCCGCGTCGCCGAGGCCACCCGCCGGATGAATTTGAAACACGTCGTGATCACCGCCGTCGCCCGCGACGATCTGCGCGACGGTGGCGCGGAGCATTTCAAGCACACCATCGAAGCCGTCCGGCGGGCAAATCCGGAGATCATCATCGAGGTGTTGGTGCCGGATTTCAACGACCGCGACTGGGCGCTTTCCATGGTGATGGATGCCCGCCCGCACATTTTTAATCACAACTTGGAAACCGTCGAGCGGCTCACCCCGCTGGTTAGATCGCGTGCCCAATACCAGCGCAGCCTTACGGTTTTAAAGAAGGCCAAGGCGCTGGTGCATGGCAAGGTCGCCACCAAAAGCGGGATCATGTTAGGCCTCGGCGAGCGCCACGAGGAAATCCTCCGCGCGATGGACGATCTGCTAGCTCACGACGTGACGGTGCTGACGATGGGCCAGTATTTGCGCCCCACGCAAAAGCATCTGCCAGTCG
>JAYTEI010000034.1:0-9766 GCA_043735445.1 Akkermansiaceae bacterium
GTATCTTGGGAGAAGCGGCCTTTCCACATGGTGCTGGGTATCGTTAGTATTTCGCACGGAGGGTGCGACGCCGTGGATTTGAACCCGAACGCAGGCGGATGAAACGAGAAAATTTTCCCAATCGGTCAACTTTCCGCCAACCAAGGATTGCAATCCATCGGGATTAACGGATGGATTCGAGTCGGCGTCACTGCCTCGCATCCTCATTTACCCCAATAAACCATGTCCAACATCATCCCCATGATCAGCTCCGGCACCACCGGCCCGCTCGGCGTCCTCCACTTGCCACGGCTGTGGCTCAAAGCATCGCTCGGTGCGGCTGGCAAACTCCACCCGGACTATCCGTCCTGTGGCCACGGCTACGACGGCATGGTTCTCGCCGCGCTCGGTCTCGACAAGACTGCGTTTGAAACCTTCATCGCTGACAGCAAACCGACCTATTCCGAATTCGAGGCGTGGGTCATCGCTCAGTCCGGCGGCTCGCTGGACGCCACTGCAGTCGCGAAACTCAATGCCGACATCACTGGCTACAACCACGCCGACGACGTCCGCACCACCATCCTCGAAGCCAACGGCATCCCCGACGAAGGAAAAATCCGCGACGCCGTCATGCTCAACAATCTCGACGACTGGCACGCCTTCCATCAGGAAGTGATCGCTGGTTAAAAGCGACACCGAGTGCTTCGCCCCGCCCGGACCTGCTCTGTGCGGGGCTTTTTATGAGCCATGAAAAGGCCGCTTCAGCCCCAAATCCGCTGGTAGGTCCAGTATAGCCCCATTGCTCCGATCAGCCCAGACGCCACTTTCCTAACCATCGTAAATTGTGGCTTTTTTAGAAACCAAAACGTCGCCGCAAACGCCGTCGCCAGCACCGTCATTTGCCCCAGCTCCACGCCTACGTTGAACCCGATCAGCGGCTCGATAACTTGCCCCTCCGGCAGCTCCAGCTCCTTCATCACCGAAGCGAAGCCCATCCCGTGCAGCAGCCCCAGCGCGAACACCAGCGCCACCCGCCACGGCTTCAGCTCCTTCACCCACAAGTTTTCAATCCCCACATACGCGATGCTCAGGGCGATCATCGGCTCCACCACTTTCGCCGGGGCGGTGAAGACTCCCAGCACCACCAACGCCAGCGTGATCGAGTGCGCCAACGTGAACGCGCTCGTCTGCCACAACAGCGGCTTCCATTTCGGCTGGAGGAAAAACAACCCCAGGATGAAACAAATGTGATCTAGCCCTAACGGTAAAATGTGCCGGAAACCCGCGACGATCCAAGTGACCAACGTTGACCCACCCCCCGCCGCCACCGCCCCATCTGCGACGATCCGCATCAGCTCCACCGGCTTGGCCCCCGGCGCAAGCCTCAGTAACTTCAGCTCCGGCACCTTCACTTCCAGCGCCAACGGCTCGTCCTCATCATCCTGCCACACCAGCTCTAGCGGCCCCGTCGCCGCTGCGGGAAACTTTCCTCGCAGGTCGATTCTAACCAACGAATTGCCGGCCTCATTCTCGCGCAACCTCGGTCGTTCCACCGTGTATTCCGGATAGCTGAACTCCGCCTGCAGCCGCTTGCCATCCAAAGTCAGCACGAAGGTTTCTGTTAAAAACTCTGCCGCCACTTTCTTCATCACGCCGTGGTCGGCCGCATCCAGCTTGTCCACCCATGCATTCCCGGCCGTCTTTGGATCACCCGGCGTTCCCGGCGGCACTTTCGGCCCTTCCTCCGGGTAAAGCGCCCACGCCTCCAGCCACACCGACCCCTCCCAACCGCCGTTCCCCGCCGTGATTTCCGCCCGCACCTGCTTCATCGAATGCCCTTCGGAAATCCCCGCCATCGCCAGCAGCCAGGCCACCATAATCATCCAACGCCGGAACTTCCCGCTCACCTGCTCAAACATAGGCCACCAGCTACGTCCACTTGCCGCGTCTTGCTATCAAGATTCACGCCTACAGCGGTCATTCATTCCTACCTTTCAGTCCGTAAACCCGGGCCATTTCGAGCATCAGTGTTTCCAACCGGTCGTAGTATTCCTTTTCGGGGAGTTCCGCTTTCCGTTTGCGCAGTTCGCCAATCGCCAATTCAAGCTTGGCCCTTTCCTCTTGCGCTTGCGGCGCGAGACGATCCCCCTGCGATGTTAGAAAATGGATCTCGCGGGCGATCTCGCCATCTGGCTGCGCGCCTTTCGCACTCTTCAATCCATCGACCGGAGTCCCGCGACCGTCGCCGTTATCGTCGATCACCGCGTGCTCCTGGACGACGCGTTGGGCGTCCTCGTAGAAGGCGCGCGTGCCCTCCGCGGCGTGGAGCGTGGCTTCCAGCAGCGACAGCGAGCCGTCGAGGTCCAGATCTGCATCGGCGGCGGTTAGAGCGTCCGCGAGTTTTCCGCCGAAGCGGGTGTAGTTCCGTTCGCCGCCGCTGCGGGTCGAGGAAATGATCACCCGGTCCTTGCCGGAAAGCGCTGTGAGAAACGGGTGGCTGGCGGAGAACAGATTGAGGATGACCAGCCGTCGCGTGAAGGGTTTCAAGAGGTCTCTAACCGCCGTGGCGTCGATGTCCGGGCCCCGCAGGTTGAAGTTCGCGGTGCGCCCGTCGAAACTGCCGTGCCCGATCCAGACGAGCCACAAATCGCCGCCGTCTTTCGGGAGCGTCGCAATGGCTTTTTCGACGGCAGGCCGGTCTCCCTCGGGAGAAATTTTATCCAGTCCGATGGTGCTGACAGCTATCTTCGCTTTGGCCGCGAGTTCCTGCCACGCCTTCGCCTGGCGGCGGAATTCCTGATCATAGGTCACGTTTCCCGGCTCGCTGACGACGATCAACATCGCGCACCCGTCCCCGCCGCGCGCCTCGCAGAATAACAGAACCAGCAGGCAGAGGAATTTCATGGCAGTTTTTTCCAGCGGCGCAGCGACCATTCCCCGATGAAGCACACCAACGCGGCGAGCAGCCACCATGGCGAATGCCACAACGGTTCGGAGCGGGTCTCCGTGACGGGCGTGGGCAAGTTCTTCAAACCCGCCACGAACGCGTCGAGCCCGTCAGGTGTTAGTGTCCGGCCGCCGGTGGCAGTGGCGAGGCGGTTCATCGCCGCCATGTCCGGCTTGAGCGCGAGGTATTCGTCGCGCAGGGCGTTGACGACCCAACCGGTCCTCGCCGTTTGGGCGGGCTTGCCATCCGCGGCGCGGGTGGTCGCTTCCGCCAGATACGGGCCGGGTTCGGTCGCGGTGTGGAGTGCTTCGAGCGTGCCCCCTTTCGACGCGTGGGGGTGGGGGGAGATGCTGGTCCAGGTGCCATCCGGCCGCCGGACGCGCAGGGTGACGCCACCGCCTTCGTCGGGTTGGAAATCGTCGCCTAGCAGTTCGGTGGTGATCATCTGCCCGCCCGCTGCGGTTTCCGCCTTCACCGCCAGCGGGCGCGGCACATCGGCTAACAACCAGCGGGTGGTTTGTCGCCAGGTCTTGTCCAGATCGGCGCGGTCTTGCGGCCCGCGCAAGCCCCAGCGCCAGAGGTCGCCGATGGCGAGCACGGCGGTGCGCCCGCGGCCGTAGCGGCGTACGGCAAGCGCGGGGCTTGAGCCGTCGGCGAGTTCGAGTTTCCCGACTTCCATCGCACCCGGCCGGACGGCGGGCAGGCGGTGGACGTTCTGAAATTCCGGCATCGTCTCTATCCGCCGCGCCTCTTCGTCGTCGGTCGCGCGCAACCTCGCCCACGGTTCCAGCCGCCCCTCGCGGGTGAGGTTGAATCGTCCGGCCACGGGAGCGCCGGCCGGGGTCGCGGGATCCAGATAGACCGGCAACATTTCGCCGATCGGGGTGCCGTTGTAGCCACCGGCGTCGAGCGATTCCGCGCCGCCTAACATGATCACGCTGCCACCGCGTTCACTCACGAAGCGTTGAAGCAGGCGTTGTTGTTCGCGATCGAAAAACGCGGCCTCCACGTCATCCAGAATCACCGTGTCGAAGGGAAAAAGTTCGGCGGGAGTTTTTGGGAAACCCGCGGCAAGCTCGCTGGCGTCCTTGGTATTCAAGCGAATGAACACCGGTTCGTCGAAGCGCTCGGCTTCCTCTTGTGCCTCGAATCCCCGATAGAGCGGGTTGCTGCGTTCGCCCTTGCGACTGCGGTAATCGAACTTCGGCTCACGCCGCGCGATCCGAATCAGGCTGGTCATCCGGACCGCGGGATCGGCCTCGAGCGCGCGCTGGAGAAACTTGTGCTCGTAGTTCGGCCGGCCTCCCAGATAGAGCACGCGGTAGGGACCGGTCTCGCGGTTTGCCGCCACGATCCGGCGGTTATTTTCCAGCGTCGCTTCCTGCAAGTCACCGGGATTTTCCAGCGCGACATCGACATCAAAGAACGCGGTTCCAATTTCCTCCGGACGGACCTGGAAACGGGCGGTCCACGTTTCGTCATCCTTGGAAATGACCTGACGCATTTGGCCGAGCGATTTCCCCCCGTGTTCGCGAACCGTAGCCACCACCGTCTGCCCGACCACCCCGCGGGCGGCGATGGTGGCATCGACCATCACCGGCGCGTCCTCGAAGAGCGTGGCCTGCGCCGTGGCGGCAGTAACAGATAGATCCACCAGCGTCTGCTCCGGCACGAGGACCAGCGGGAATGTCGGTGGCAGCCCCTGGAGTTTTGATTCGATGGCGGAGCTGTCGGTCGGGCTGCCGTCCGTGATGACCAGAATGCCGGCGAGTGGCCGTCCCTGATAGCGGTCGCGCAAATCCCCGAGCGCCCGGGCCAGAGCGGAGCCGGGGCCATCAAATGATAGCGCCACGCCGTCCGCCGGCCTGCCGAGCCGCACGTCGAACGTGAATGAATCGACGACGAAATCCTCAGCCAGCTTGGCCTGCCAGCCCGCCGGGTCCGGGCGGATGATCTCGTTCAGCCGATCCGCGCGCGAGCGGGAGTTCTGTTGATCCTTGAGCGTCATGCTCGCGCTGGTATCCAACAGCACGGCCCAGTGGTTGGTGCCCGGGCGATTGAACGATCTAACAACCTCGGGCTGGAGAATGAAACCGAACAGAAAGACGAAGCCGACCCATTTCAGCGACCCTGCGAGCCAGCGGACTCCGGCGGGCATGGAGTGTTTTTGCCGATAACTGAAAAACAGCCCAATGACGACGGCGGCCAACACGAACAATCCGGGGACCAGCCACTGAATTTCCGTCCAGACGATCTTCATTTGCCAGGTTCTCCAAGGGCGGGTGGTGAAGTCGGCTCCGGGAGGATCACGCAGTAAGCTTCTTCCCCGCCGGGTATTGCAGCGGGATCTATCCGCCGGTCGTGGGTGACGAATCGGGCCTTGTGGCGGACCGCGAGAGCTAGCAGATAGAAATCCGTGAGCTGTTTGGACACAGGCAGGACGGAATAGTCACAAAGCGACAGCGAGTCCGCCCAAAACTGGTGGCCGGGACGGGTGCGGATTTCCCGCAGGAGGGAATTGATCACTTGAGGCGGGCCGGGTGATTCGTGGTAGGACGGACTTCCCATGATGCGCAGGAATCCGTTCTCCACCAAGGGACAAGTCGCCCACGCTTCTCCCTGGATGGAGGCGAACCACTGGTTGGTCCGTGTGGAGTGGACGTGGAGCGGGTCTGCGAGTGCGATCAGGACATTGACATCGAGCAAATACATCTCATTGGGCGTCCTCGGTTTCCTCCAGGATTTTTGAAATCATGTCGTTGGTGATTACCGCCCCGTTACCGCCCTCGCGCTTCAGAACTGGGAAGCCATACTCGTTGTAGGTATAGATCTTCGAGGCTTCCGGGAGTGGAGTGGCCTCATGAAGCTCCCTCCGCAGGGCATGCTCAATCATGGATTTCAGCGTGGTCCGTCGCTTCACGGCCATGGCCTTTGCTTGGAGCAGCAGATCATTCGGGAGTTCGATAGTCGTCTTCATCCTCGGATATGGGTGATGATACGGGCGTATAGGTGGGCGTCAAGATGGGAAGGCCAGGCTCTCATTTGCCGAGTTCCTCAAAATAACGGCGGACGATCTCCGCATAACGCTCCGGCACCGGATCGCGACCCACCGGCGCGAGCGGGTCCTTCCGGTCAAGCTCGTGCAAGCGGGCATCTAACTTCCCGGCCGCTTCCGTGAGCGGGCGGAGCACTCCTTCTTGAAGAGCAGCTTGATCCGGCTCCAGCGAGTGGCGTTTGAAATCTTTCCGCAGCTCGCGGCTGGCCTTGCGGGCGCGGGCGACGGCGGACTGCGCCTCGGGATCTTCCACCACGGCTTCCAGGTCGGATAGACGTTCGCTCCATTCATTGAAATCTTCGCCCGTGATCGATGATCGACCTCGACCCGAGGCACCGTCCCCTTGCCCTTCCGAAGGTGACGATGCTTGAGCCTGGCCCTTGCCGGAGCCGGGTTCTCGACCGGGCGATTCCGATTTTCCGGGGGATTTTCCGGGTTCACCTTTTTCGCCCGGCTTGCCAGCAGTTTGGCCGGGCTCGCCTTTCTCGCCGGGCTTGCCAGCCTCTTCTCCCGGCTTGCCATTTTCTTGCGGCTTGCCGGCGGCTTGATCGGCGAGGCGTTGCAGCTCGTCGCGGGCGTAGCGGAGGGCTTGCGCTTCGTTGCCGAGGATGCGCTCGGCCGCGCCTTCGATCTCACGGGTGAGTTTGGAAATGCCTTCCGTGGCGCGGTTAGACGCGGCTTCGCCGGGCGCTTGTTCCATCTGTTCGAGGGCTTTGGCGATACCGCTTTGATCGGCTTGGCGAAGTGCTTCGGCCAAATCTTGCGCGACGAGCGGCTCGGCCTTCTCTGCGGTTTCGGCGGTTTCCCGGATGCCATCGAGGAGTTTTTTCAAATCCTCCCGCTGTTGGGCGACTTGCGGTTTTGAATCGCCACTGTCAGTTAAGCTCGGAGCTTTCGGCGCATCCGGCTCGGCGGCGGGATCGCCGAGTTGACGCTGTTTCTCCTCCAGGGCGCGGGCGTCTTGCCGGAGATCCCGGAGCTGCTCGGCCAATTGGGCGGCGCTGGTTTCGCGGAAATCGTCGTGGAGTTTTTCAAGCGCTTCTTCGGCCCGGCGACCGGATGCCAGGGCTTCTCCCAGCTTGTTGTCCTTGAGCTCATCGTTGGCTTTCCGGGCTTGTTCGCGGGCCTCGTCGAGCGCCTTGTTCTGGCGGGCTTCCGTCGTCTGCTGCTCGGGATCGGACGTTTTCTGCCGGAGGTCGTCCACATCGGTGAGCAATTCCTTTTGCTGCTCGCGGAGCTGCTTGAGCTGGCGCTCGATCTCGGCTTTTTCCGCAGCGGTGTCGGCTTGGTTGAGGGCGGCCTGCAAGGCCTGCATCTCTTCGTTGAGGTCGCGCTGGCGCTTGGCCAGTTCGTCGAGCCGCTTGAGGATTTCCATCGCCTCGTTCGCTTTGCCGGCGGCCTCGGGCTTCGCCTCCTTCTCCGCCTGATAGGGATTGTCCATCGGCTTCAGATCGAGGTCGTCCTTGGGTTTTTCGGCGGCGGATGACGATTCCCCTTCCCCCTGCGATTGCACCATCATCGTCTTGTTGCCCTTGAGTTGATAGAGATGGCGCAGCGCCACCTGTTCGTGGCCGATGGCCGGCTCCAGCGGCGCGGCGGAAGTCTTCTCATGGGCCAGGGTGAGCTCGGCAAGCGCGTCCTTCATCGCAAGCCGGGAATCGGTTAGGATCTGGCGGATCGCGGGATCGGTCTGCTCGGCCTCCATGTCAGCGGCGGTTTCCATGGTAATTTCCTGCGAGCGGCGCAGGGTTTCAAGGTCCTTTGCCGACGGCGGAGTCCCCGCGATCTCGGTGTGGTCGCGGCGGAGGTTCCAGGTGGAATTGAGAATCCCCGTCTGGGTCTTGATGAGGTCCGCCGCCGGATTCGAGCCGGGCGGGCCGGATTGTTGATAGAACTCCTCGTCGAAATCGCGGACCGGCACGAGATGGATGTCGCCGTTCACGCGGCGCTTGTTGCCGTCCGGCCCGATGTCTTCGGCCCAGGCGTTCCACATCAGCACGTCCTTGGGATGGGCACCCAGGGATTCGAGATCGACGAGTTGGGAAAGCAGCGGGCGCTTGTCGCCGGGTGCCGGGCTGCCGACGACTTCCTGCCATTTTTCGCCATCGAGAGTGTATCGCAGGCCGTGGGCAAGCAGCGCGGAATCATCGGTCACGCGCGCTTCCAAACGGACTTCCTGGATCGGCGTCGCCTTCTCGTTCTTCTGCGGCAGCACAACCTGGACGACGGGCGCTTTGTTAGGAATGACCTTGATGTCGAGGATGTCATTGCGGGGGTTGCGGCGTCCAGCGCTGTCAGTGAGCACGATTTCATAACGGACGCTTTCCGTGAGCGCCATCGAGAGATGGAAATGACTTGGCTCGGCGGCATCGGCTAGCAGCTTGATCGGCTCCTTGTTCTTCGCGGCCAGAGAGGCGGAGAGGCCGGGGAGATTCACGACGAGCGTTAGTTCCATCCGCGTGTTCTCTTCCGCCCGGATGGAGCGCGGGTCCTTGAGGGTTTCAGGCGGCTTTCCCAAATGCCCCGGGAAATGCAGGACCACCTCTGACTGGCGCAGCGCCGGGATGTCGTAAACCCGAACGGTGTAGGCACGGCTCGCGCCTTCGGGGGTGACCACCTTGTAAGCCAACGGTCCGGCGACCGCAGCGAGCCGCGCCTGATAGACCGGCCCGGTGAACGGCCGGGTGAGCGCAATGCTTTGGACGCGACCCGCTTCATCCGTGGTTTCCAAAGTCGCGCTGGCGGGCGGCGTATCCCCGAACTGCGCTTGGATGGTCAGCGGGCTGCCGCGCTCGATCTCGACGTCTCCCGGATCGACCGCGAAATCGAGGACGGCGGCGCTGCCCTTGTTCTCCGCGCTCGCGGGAGCATGTTTAGCAGCGGGTCTCAGCATCAGGCACGCGGCTGCGAGGATGAAAAGCAAGCCCGCCACGTTGGCCAACCGCAGGCCGGTTAGGCGGGGCCGCGGCACAAGATCGATCCAATGGTCGCGTGCCGCCGAGACCAGCGAGATGAGGACCAACCGGCTCTGGAGGAACGTGAGGGATTCAGCCCCGGAGTCCGGCGCTTGGTCCAAGGCCGCTAACAATCCGGTTTCCAGCTCGGGATGTTTCGCCTCGATTTCCTTCGCGATCCGGCGGGGATCACTCAAGCAGCGGCTCCAGAAAAAGATTCCCACCGAAGCCGCTAACAAAACCACCGCCAGCGCGGGCGCGAGGATCCGCACGGGGACACTATTTTTCCAAAGCAGCCAGCCGATGAGGAGGCCCAGCCACCAGGTGATGGCGAGGCCACCGTGGAAACGCTGGCGGCTGCGGCGGGCGGCGATGTCGCGAAGGATGGCGTGCAGCTTGTCGATCATGGCGTGGCGGGAGTTAGACGCTTGGTGGCGAGGGCGGCCCAGGCGGTTTCCGCGAGGAAGAAGCCGGCGGCGGCGACCAGCGCCCACCAGCCGAAGCGCTGGCGACGTTCCTGTTCAATGTTGGAAATCTCGGCCCGGGTTTCGGCGGATTGCGCCGTGAATTTGGGTGGATCAAGCGGCAGGCCAAGCGAGCGAAGTTCCGACTCCGGTAAAGGCGTCAGCTCGGACTCGGATGGATCGAGCTGGACGGAGAATGCGAAATTTTCTCCCCGATAGATTCCCGGCGCATCCGTGGCGGTGAACGGGACACCGGGCTGGACACTGACCTTCGCACCATCCGGCTTGGTGACTCCGGAGGGAGCCAGGAACGACTCGCCGATGACGAGCGGGCTCCGCTTATTTCCCGGCACCGCCAGCAGGGAGT
>JAYTEI010000035.1:0-9756 GCA_043735445.1 Akkermansiaceae bacterium
CCGCTTTGATCGGGCATGAAAAAAGCCGACCCCACCTATGCGGGACCGGCTTTTAGTTATCGTTAAACCTCAGGCATGAGAGGCCGCTTCATTCACGCCAGAGCGGAATATCCCGCCGGTGGCGATACGGGTGATGGTGGCATCGGCAGCGCCCTCTTCTTGGAGAGTTTCATCTAGCAAATCTGCGTCGTCGCCGAAGCCGAGACAACTTGCAAACGCCTTGGCCACCCCGTAGGCGGCGATTTCATAATGCTCGACCCGGTTAGCGCAGGCGATCAACAACGCATCTCGGACATCGCCGGGCTGGGTCTCGGACACATGCTTGCGGGCCTCTATCAGCAAGCCGCGCATCGCTTCGCAAGTCACCTCCATCTGAGAGATGCCGTGGCGCTCGCTGATCTCGTCGAGCCGTTCGCTTTGGATTTGGGTTTCCTTCAGATGATGGGTAAATGCATCTCGAAGTTCCGGGCAGGTCGCATCGGCAGCCATCTTGGGAAGGATTTCAAGTAGCTGATTCTCCGCACTACGAAGGTCATTGATCTGATCTAAATAAACTTCTTCAAGGGTAGTCATCATAATAGTTATTGGGTTCTATCTCCGCTGAAATGCGATGATAATTTTCCCTCTCGCAGCAAGGATGCCAATGCTGTGTGTAGCAGTTCATCATTACAAGGAAGAGCGATCTCCGAATCGCCCATGGCAATGAGTGGCCGGTGGAGAAGTGCTTACATGCGGGAACATCGACTCACCATTGGCTCGGCGGATCGGAGTCCGCCGCTCCTTGGTGTGCTGGCATAATGCACGATCCCGGCGCATTTTGCGGGACGTGCTGCAAGGAAAGTCGTTGTTTTAGCACGATTCGTGGGCGGTACGCATTCTGCGAAAGGGGTGATGAAACGATGAAAACCATCCCACTGCTCACGATCCTCGCCGCCCCATTTTTGTTCTCTAACTGCAAGGAGACCAAGCGCAACTATGCCGAGGCCAAATTGGAAGTGGCCACCGCCGGAGATGTATCATTTGCCCGGACGACGTTCGAATCGCTGGCACGGGGCGACTCGGCAGTCGCCGAAAAGATCGACTGGCCGGTGTTTACTTCACTCGGCCAAAACCTCGGTGCTAACTATGTCTCCCTCACATCAGGTGTGGAGAAGCAGAAGTTTATCGCTGGCTTCATCACTCAGTTTGCGACCTCATTCCGCGAGAGTGGCGGCACCATCGAAGGATTTACGAACTGGCGCGTCACTGCGCATGATGCATTGAAAACCGAGGTCGCCGCAGACTCCGCCAACGGAGTTCTAACGGTGATCGTCGCGGAACGGGACGGCGTCGAGCGCGTCTCGTCGATCAATATCATCAAATAATCTCTGACGAAACCAAGCCGGGCGCTCGGTCTCGAATGCAAGCGCCTCGCCACTCAACGGATGCAGAAACGAGAGTTTCCAAGCGTGAAGTTGGAGCGGCGGTGATTCGAGATCGAGCGTCTGAGTTTCACCGATCAGCCGGTTAGGAAGATAGGCAGGATCACCGACGACGGGATAGCCGAGCTGCCACAGATGGACCCGGATTTGGTTCGTGCGACCTGTTTTAAGTTTCGCCTCTAACAAGGTCGTAGCATCTGAGCAGCGCTCAATCACTTGGAAGTCGGTGCGTGACGGCAGGCCTTCGAGTTCATCGACTCTGCGGGTGCCGAGCCCATCGGGCTCAGCGGAAATGGGAGCTTCGGAGAAAAATATTTGCTGCTGAGGATGGCCGCTGGCCCGCACCAGATAGCGTTTGTCCACGCTGCCTTCGAGGAATTGGTGCTGCAACAAGCGGCAAAAATGTCGCGTCCGCGCGAAGAGGACGAGGCCCGTTGTATTTGCATCTAGCCGATGAACTGGGCGGGGATATTTGGGCGCATAGGCGAGATTTAAGATATGTTGCAGGGTGTTGCGGTGGAAGCGTCCGCTCGCATGCATCGGCAGCGGTGCGGGCTTGTGGATGACCAAGATCGCCTCATCTTCATATAACACCCGGATGTCCGCAGACACCGGTGGCTCGACATCCGGCGGGAAAATCTGGATGACTCGCTCGCCGCCGCGCACGCGATGATGTTTATCTCTAACGGTCCCACCATAGTTTACGAAGCGCCCGGCAGCGCAGCGGGCTTCCCACTCGGTGGGAGAAACCTGCGGGAAAATTTCGATAAGGACATCTAGCAGCAGCCGTCCATCGTGGGCGGCGGGAATGTTGATTGGCCGTCGGTTTTCCAGCAACACAGAGCCGGGCAGCGGGTGCGAGGCCTGGAAAATCGCCGCGTGCAGTTCGGCGATCCGTTGGTTCATGCGCTGGGGTGCGCTGACGAAACAATGTGGGCAGCTCACGCCCTCGACATGCCGCGAGTCTTCCTGATCGGCGGTGTCTAACGGAGCCTGGCAGGCGAAACATATGGCATAGTCCGTCTCGCGCAGTCCGGGGTCCACCCCTACGCGTTGGTCGAAGACGAAGCACTCGCCGTCGTAATGCTCGCCGCCGCATTCCTCAAAGTATTTGAGGATGCCGCCGTCGAGTTGATAGATGTTATTAAATCCCTGCTGTTCCATGAATGGGCCAGCCTTTTCGCAGCGGATGCCGCCGGTGCAGAACATCACCACCGGTTGGTCCTTGAGCGCTGCTGGCAGTTTCCTAACGGCATCGGGAAATTCGCGGAAGGTATTGATGTGGGGAATGAGTGCGCCCTTGAAGGTGCCGAGCTTCACCTCGTAGTCATTGCGAGTATCCAGCAAGGTGACGGGCCGACCTTCGTCGAGCCAGCGCTTCAACTCGGCAGCCGCAATTTTCGGTGAGGTATAGTTCGCCGGCCGTATGCTCTCCATGCCGAACGAGATGATCTCCTTTTTCACCCGCACTAACATCCTGTTAAACGGCTGTTTATCGCTGATGCTGACTTTAGGTTCGAGGGTTTCTAAGCCCGGGATGCCGCGCAGTTTCACGAGCAGCAGATCTATGGATTCGGCCGCGCCGGCAACGAATAAGTTAATCCCTTCTGTGCTGAGAAGGATGGTTCCCTTCAGCCCCCAGCCTTTGCACGCGGCGCTTAGATTTTCGCGCAAGTCCTTGAGACCGGTGAGTTCGGCAAAGCGGTAACTGGAAATATTTGTGACAGCGGACACGGCGGGAAAACAGCACGAAGCCCGGCCCGACGCCAGTGAAGAAAGCGGATTCTTGCGATTTGCGCCCGCATGGATAGTTCATGCACGGTGTTGCGAATCCGCTTACACGGCGTGTTCTTAGGTAAACCGACTTGTTACAGCGATTCCCAATCATTCGCGGAATTGGCACCTCGTCTGCGATAGGGAAACCGCTAACAACCCAATTTAATCAATGAGCAAACTTCTTGTCTTGGCAATTCTGTTACTGGTGGGGTGGGTGATCCTCAAAGTGGCGCTCGCCATCACCAGCGTGTCGCTTCACCTGCTGTGGATCGTCGCCGTCGTGCTGGCCGTCCTTTGGCTGGTGGGGAAACTTCGTGGCAACAAGTAAGCGGAGTTTGGTAAAAGAAGACTTTCGATAAACCGCATGGCGTGGGATGAAGACTCACCGCCATGCAGCACCGTGACCTCGCATACTCGCGTATTTTCTCCTCGTTGGATTGCTCACCTCCTGCGCCATTGCAGAGTCGCCTAGCGTTCGCAAGGATCTGCTAACAACCAAAGCCCTAACTGACTGGGAGTTCATCACCGCCACTCAAACTGCGCTCGATACCGTGTGCCTCGCCGGTAGCGACGGGGTGATCACCATCGTTGGCAAACCCACCGGCTATCTGGCGACTAAGATCGCCTATGAAAACTATCAGCTCCGAGAGGCCGCCCGGTGAGTGGAATACCGGCGACATTGTTTGCCAAGGAAACAGCCTCGAAGTGCGGATCAACGGAGTCTTGCAGAATCGGGTCAGCCACTGCGCCCCCGCCAGCGGCAAAATCGGCTTCCAGCTAGAAGGCGCCCCGTTCGAACTGCGGCGGGTGGAAATCCAGTCTCACACGGATGCCCCGACTCTGATCGTGCCTGTGCCGGCCCGTGATTGAAGCCCGGTATTTCTAGCCTCTCAAAGTCTCACCCCACCTGGCCGATTCCCACCAGATCCCTATCTTCTCGGGCAGCTTCGATGAACGACTGATCCATCTCAATGGCCTGCTTCAAATGACTCCGTGCCCGTGGCCCCTCGCCCAGCGTCCACAAATAACAGGCGAGGTTGTAGTGAAAAACCGCCATTTCAAAAAGGGTCTTCGGCCCGCGCAGCAGTTGATTGCACGCCGCCAGCGTGTCGCCGGTTTCATGCAGGCAATAGGCCGCCCGCAGGAAAAACTCCGGCTCATCCTCCGCCTTCAAACACAGCAGCCGGGCGGTCTCGGAAGCGGCGTTCCATTGCTCGCGCTCCATCTGCGCGGTGAGTCGTAATTCTAGTGGAGCCCGCAACCTCTGGACCTCGGCGGGAAGTGCTTGGAGTTCATACAACGCCTCATCGGCAAGTCCCAGTTCCAGCCATCCTGCCGCCGCCCGCAACGTTTTTGTCACCACCATTTGCTCGACGCTAGGCACACCCCGCAGCCGATGCAATCTCGCAGGTTTCAAAAGATCTACCATCCACCGCTAAAAGTGGCTTCGGGCCTCTCACTCCAAACCGTTCTAGGATCGGCTCGCTCCCAATTCTCTTCCTTCGATGTTCGATGTTCCTTACCCCGCCGCCTCATACACGCTCTCTCCGCATTCCGGATATTTCTCCAGCACATGTTGGAAAAGAACCCCGCATTTGGTTTCATAAAGATCCGTTTGCAAACGCACCCCCCGTTCCACTTCCTGGCCCGAGCCAATGGTGAGTCGATGAGGTGAGCCAATGCACTCTTCCATCGGCTTCTCATTGGCTGGGCGATTCGGAGATCGCCACTCCTTGGGGGTGAATTTGGCACTTTGCGTGGCGCGAGGACGGCTGCTAATGATTGGCGCATGGCAGCCGCTTCCCTCCCGCTCACTTGCTCCGCGATCCTCGTGGCGGCGGGATCGAGCCGGCGGATGGGGTTCGACAAGCTGGCGGCGTTGCTGGGCGGGGTGCCGGTGTTGCGGCGGACGTTAGACGCGTTCCTGGCGGCGGATTCGATCGCTGAGGTGGTGATCGTTTGTCCGGAGGAACGCTGGGAGCTGCTAGGCGGCGGGCCGTTTTCCAAGCCGGTAACGCGGGTGGACGGCGGGGCGGAGCGGCAGGACTCGGTGGCGGCGGGGTTGGCGGTGGTTTCGTCGAACTACGTGGCGGTGCATGACGGTGCGCGGCCGTTGATTTCACCGGCGGACATCGACCGCTGCGTGGCGGCGGCGGGCGAACACCGGGCTGCGGCACTGGCCCGGCGGGTGACCGAGACTTTGAAGCGAGCGGATCGCAGAGACTTCAGTGCGGAGGCGGTTTCGCGGGAGCTGCTGTGGTTCATGGAAACGCCGCAGGCTTTCGAAATCCCGCTGTTAGTGAAAGCCTATGCAGCGGTGGCGGACTGGGGAATCGCGGTGACGGACGAGGTTTCGGCGTTGGAGGCGATTGGCCAGCGGGTGAAATTCGTGGAGTCGCGACACCCTAACATTAAGATCACGACGCCGGCGGATTTGGCGCTGGCGGAAGCATTTTTACGATGAGCAAAGCAATTTACGAATGGAGGCAGATTCCTAACGGGCCGCGGTTGGCGGTGGCGACAGTGGCGGATTCCGAGTGCGCGGCGTTGTCGATTTACATTCCGGCGGGAAGCCGCGATGAATCTAACCTCCCGGCGGGGCTGGCGCATTTCGTGGAGCACATGGTGTTCAAGGGCACGGCGCGGCGGAGTGCGCGTGAGCTGAGTTTCGAAATCGAAGACGGCGGTGGCCAGCTCAACGCCTGCACCTCGGAAGACCAGACGGTTTACGAAGGCCGCGGCGAGGCGGATCTGATGCCGCTGTTAGCCGATGTGCTGGCGGACATGGTGTGGCACGCGACATTTCCTGAGAGCGAGATCAACCTAGAGCGCGAGGTGATCGGCGAGGAGATCACGATGTATAAAGAGTCGCCCGCAGATCACATCGGCGACCTAATCTCGGGGGCGCTGTGGGGCGATCATCCGCTGGGAAACGCGATCTCTGGGTCGGTGGAATCGGTGGCGAAAATCAGTCGTGAGACGCTGTTAGCGTTTAGGGATCGCCATCATTTCCGGAGCGATGTGGTGATCGCGGCGGCGGGGCCGTTCACGATTGATGAAATTGAAATGATGATCCTTCCCGAGCTGCCGACGCGTGAATTCCATGCGGTGGAGCGGGCGTTGCCATTCGACCGTGCGACTGCGGTGGCGCGAACGGTGACGGACGAGCGGGAGACCGACCAACTCCAGCTCGCGCTGGCCTGGCACACGCCGGGCCGTCATGCGGAATCGCGACATGCGTTGCGGATGTTGAGTACGATGTTAGGTGAGTCGGCGAGTTCGCGATTATTTCTCGAACTGCGTGAAGAGCGCGGGCTGTGCTATCAGATCAGCAGCGACGTGTCATTTTTCGACGAGACCGGGGCGTTTGAAATCAGCGCCGGGCTGGACCCGGAATCGCGCAGCGAAGCGCTGGCGTGCATCTATCGGGAGATCGACGACCTAGTGACTAACGGCCCGCGTGCCGGTGAGCTGGACCGGGCGAAACGTCTAACCATCGCGCAAAGCAAGCTCGCCTTCGAATCGACCGGCTCCCACGCCGCGTGGGCGGGTGAAGGGGTCTTGGATTTCGGCCACATCCCCTCCCCTGCGGAATGGCGGGCAAGGGTGATGGCGGTGACGGACGCCGAGGTGCAAACCATCGCCCGCGAGATTTTTCTCGATAAGCAGCCGGCGATGGCGGAGATCGGGGAAGGGAAGATGTTGGGAGTCGAAAGGTGATGGTTGATGGTTGATGGAAAGATAAAGAATTTCATACCACCGTATTATACCGTCTTCCATCTGCGTCTATCTGCGTTCATCTGCGGTTAAAAAACCTTCCTCTTCATTTCAGCTTCTCAACATTTTCTCCGCCCCATGCCCACGCCGTTTCAGCCATTCACGCAGCAGCACTTCATCACGGTCGCGATTGGCTTCGCGGCGGTGGCGGCGTTTGTGATAGCGGGGAAAAAAGGTGGCGGCAGTCGGCGGCGGACGACTGCGTTGTTAGCACTGCTCAACTTGAGCGCATTTCCACTGAGCTTGGCCGCGTGGTCCACGGTCGATGCGCCGAAGTCGCTGGATAATTTCTTGCCGCTGCAACTGTGTGACGTCGCGACTCTAACTGCCGGCTTCGCCCTGATCACCAAACGCCCACTGCTCTGTGCGCTGACGTATTTCTGGGGTCTCGCCGCCACCATGCAAGCGCTGCTCACACCCGCGCTGACGGTCGGTTTCCCGCACCTGGCGTTCGTGATGTTTTTCGTGCAGCACTTCGCGATCGTGGCGGCGGCATTCTATCTGCCGCTGGTAGAAGGTTGGCGACCGAGGCGACCGCTGTGGAAAGCACCGCTGGAGATATACTTCTGGTCGGTGGTCTATCTGATGTTCGCGATGACGGTGAACCATCTGCTAGGAACCAATTTCGCATTCGCAGCGCACCCGCCAATCAACCCGAGCCTGATCGACCAGCTCGGGCCGTGGCCGTGGTATTTGCTCTGGATGCAGGGCATCGCGCTGGTGCTGTTTTATTTGCTGGCGTTGCCGTTCGCGGGAAAAGTGTCCCGGCTGTCTCAGCCGGATTGAAAAACCAGAACCAGGCTGAGACAGCCGGGACACATTGTGTATGTCGCAACCCTATCTCTCGCTCGAAGCGGAACTGCATGACGCCTTTTGGGAGGCGGAGGACGATGGCTCGGAGGTGCGGCTGATGGCGGCATTTCTCACGAAATTTCCTGGGCCGGCATTAGAGATCGGCGCGGGTTCGGGGCGTTTGATGTTTCCGCTGGTGGCGATGGGGCTGGAGGTCGAGGGACTGGAACTCTCGCGCGACATGCTGGATCTGGCCACCGCGAGGGCGGAGGAAATGAGCATCCAGCCGCTGATGCATGAGGGCGACATGACGAGCTGGAGCGATGGCCGGAAATTCGCCGCGCTGTTAGCCCCGGCGTTTACCTTGCAGCTCGCGGTCGATCCACAGGCGACGCTCCAGCACTGGCACGGACTGCTAGGAAACCACGGCGGACTCTATCTAACGTTGTTCATGCCCTACGCCGAGCTACTGGGCGATTTGCCGGAAAACCAGTGGTATGACGACCACCAAGTGACGCTGGCGGACGGACGCGATGGCGTGTTGGAAACTCGCCATCGGCTGGACCGGCCACGGCAGCTCCTTGAGCGAGAGCACCGCTATTCGCTCACGGGAGATCCGCCGGTGACTCACCATTCCCAGCAAACGATCCGTTGGTTTGAGCACGCCGAGACCGTTTCACTGCTTGCCAGATGCGGCTTCCGGGTGGACCGATTTTTCGTGGATTTTAATCCCGCGCGGGTGGTGGCCGACCCGGATAGCACCGATTTCGATGGGATTCTAACTTACCATGCGACCCGCTTGGCGATAATAGACTGATTTCGTGAAAGAATTCCAAATTGCCATTCTTGACGGATAGCCCGCATCCACCCTATGACCCTTGCCGTGCCAAGGAATTTCATATTGCTCGCGACGTTGGGAACATTGACGACCTCCGCCTTGTGCCAAGATTGGGGGCGAGAAGATGTCGGATTTGAGAGCATCCAAAGCCGCGCGCGGGATCTCGCGAACAAGCCGTACGTCGCCCCTAACCGCGACAGTCTGCCGGCTTGGATGAACGATCTAACGTATGATCAATATCGCGACATCCGTTTCAACCCAAACCAAGCGCTATGGGCGGCGGAAAAATTACCGTTCCGCGCGATGTTTTTCCACCCCGGTTATTTGTTCCGGGAACCCGTGTCGCTCAATGAATTCACCAGCACCCACCAACAGAAGATCCGCCTGTCGGAAGCATTTTTCAATTATGGCCCACTGATCAACAAGCACGGCGACCTACCAGCGGACGGCGGCTTCGCGGGATTCCGGCTCCACACCCCGCTGAATAACCCGGAGTATTTCGACGAGCTCGCCGTCTTCCAAGGCGCGAGCTACTGGCGGGCGCTGGGAAAAAACCAACGCTATGGGATTTCCTCCCGCGGCATCGCGGTGGACACCGGGGTCGAGGGCGTGTCCGAAGAATTTCCAAATTTCCGTGAGTTCTGGTTGCGCAAGCCGCAGCCGAATGACACCCAAGCCGTGTGCTACGCGCTGCTAGATGGGCCGTCCTATTCGGGTGCCTATCAGTTTAAAGTCAATCCAGGAAACACCACCATCATCGAGGTCAAGGCCGTGCTATTCGTCCGCCGCGCGGTGCAGAGACTGGGTATCGCGCCGATGTCGAGCATGTTCTGGTTTGGCGAAAACTCGCGGCGGCGCTTCGATGACTTCCGCCCCGAGGTCCATGACTCGGATGGCCTCGCGATCCGCACCGGCACCGGTGAGAGGCTGTGGCGGCCGATTTCTAACGACAGTGGGAAGCTGGAATTCAGCACCTTTGAAATGGAAAAATGCGATGGCTTCGGGCTGCTCCAGCGTGACCGCCGTTTTTCCGCTTATGAGGACGGCGAGGCATCCTATCACTTGCGGCCCTCGCTGTGGGTCGAGCCGACTTCGGATTGGGGTCCGGGCCGCGTCATGCTGATGGAAATCCCGACAGCTAACGAACTTGCC
>JAYTEI010000036.1:0-1968 GCA_043735445.1 Akkermansiaceae bacterium
GACCTCGCGCTCCTGCTCCCAGTCCGCCATTTTTTTCTGCACGTGACCGAGATCGGTGATCACGCTCATGAACTCGGGGTAGGGGAGCTTCTTCTTGTAGAAGGCGTAGGCGATGTAATTCCAGAACTCGAGGATGTCGCCGGGCGGCATCGGCCACAGCTCCAACGGTTCGTAAGTGGTGATTTCCCAACGCGGCGTGATGCGGACCATGTCGTGGTCGTGGAGCTCGCCCTCGATCACGTAGCGACGGTAGCGCTTTTCGATTTTAGTGACGAAATCCGCTTCCTTGTCGTCGAGCTCGCGGCCGAGTTTCTCCTCGATGATGTCGAGCACCGGCGTGTCGTCGAACTCATTAGGCGACTCCGGCAGATCCTCGCCGCGGTGCATGCGCTCCATCATCGTCGCGTATTGGCAGGCCCCGGCGATGAGCTCATCCTCGGCGGTGCATGAGCCGAACCAACGGTTTCCTTGGAGGCGCAGACTGGTGCGGAAGACTCCGGTCTCATCTTCGACCCGGCCTTGGATGAACAGATGATTTCCGAAAATCTGAGTAACCCCACCGTCTTTTTGAAGCATCTCACCCCGCTTTCGGGCCTCTTCGGGAAAACTATTGAGGAAATTGAGAGTCGCTCTATCTGGATTCATCGCGTCTTGGATTGAATAAAATTGCCCGGAAATTTCCGTGCAAAGCAACCTGCCAAGCCACGCAACGCCGGGCCGCGAGCTTAAGCCACGAAAATGAGGCGACGCAATAAAAACCTTGGATCGCCATTTTTTCGGCGAGAGTGGCCTGCAAACCCAAAGGCCATCGGCCATTGGCGACCTTTGGCTAACAATCTGATAGCGGTCTATCTGTGTTAGACGCGTCTCCCTAACGCCGCGTGGAAGGTGATTCCAAGGCCACCGATGACGAACAGCGCGGGAAACCAAATCGAGTAGCCCGGTGCCAGCGAATCCGTCTTCAGGACCGCGAAATCTAGCTTCGTGGGATCGACGTGGCAGGTGGTGGTCATGCCCACCGGAAACTGCGCCGTCCGCGCATCCGCCAACGCCCGGTCCGACGACCACGGACTGCCGCGCAGGTTCAAGCGGTCATCGGTGCGAGCCTCGCCCTGCCAAGTGTAGCCGAAACTCAAATCTTGGCGGAATTCCGGCGGGGAGTTTTCATCATGCCGCCGCTCCTCGACCTCCGAGGAAAGAATCACGCACGCGACCTCGGGCCAGGTCCGCATTTCCCGAGCTCTCAGGAAACTTCGTGCCATCAGCCACACGAAGATCCCGCCCATCAGCGCCAGAATCAGCCCGAGAATAGCCAAATACCAGCGGCCTGCATTGCCGGTGGCGGCGGTGATCCTCGGAGAAGCGGGAGATGGGGAATCATGCGTCATGGCAGAACCATTCTTCAGGTGAAGTCGATAGGCGATCCAAAATACGCCTCGTTTCGGGTCCGCACCGACCAGCATCCAAGACCTCCCTACCGCGAATGGCGGAGGAGGATTAACCTATTTGGGAAATTAACCATGTAGCTACATTTTTGAAATTTTGGAACCAGTTGCAGCAATCGTTGAGCCTAAGTCGGATCACCCATCTCGCCATTTCTGCAAGCTCCCATACCCAGCCGGTATCTCCAAGATTCCACGGCAAGCGAAGAATCCATAGGACCTTCCAAGATGGAGATCAACGCCACCCAAAACCCCCAAAACCAAGGGCTTTGCCATCATCGTCACCCTGTCCTTGATGATCCTGCTGACGGTCATCGCGGTGGGCTTGCTGACATTATCTAGCATTTCGCTGCGGTCGTCGGGCCAGAGCAGTGCGATGTCGGTGGTGCGGGCCAATGCGCGGATGGCACTGTTACTCGCAATTGGTGAACTGCAAAAAACTACGGGACCGGACAAAGCCATCACTGCGCCCTCAGAGATCGTCGCAGTGAGTCCGGCGAAGCCGAATCTAACTGGGGTTTGGGAT
>JAYTEI010000037.1:0-4471 GCA_043735445.1 Akkermansiaceae bacterium
CCGGTTTGGGCGGGAAGACCGTCGGTGATCGCTTGGCCGGAGTGAGGGTTGGCGGTGGCTGGCGCGTCTCGCCCTCTGCCTTCTTTATTAAACCAACTCCGCGGCGATGGGATCGACGAGGGCGCGGCCGTGGTGGATGAGGATGAGTTGGTTGCCCTCGATGCGGGCTAGGCCTTCGGTTGCTAGATGGTTGGCGCGGGATTGGGAATCTGGGCTGAGTAGGGAAAGCGAGATGCCGTCCTTGGTGCGCAGACCGAGGGCGATGCGTTCGAGGCGGCGGGCTTCGGCGTCGAGGGTTTCTGATTCTATCAGGGCGTGGCCGATGGCACTAACTTGTGCGACGTAGCGGGCGGTGTCTGGGATATTTTTCCAACGAACTCCATCTAACGTGGAGACGGCGGAGGGGCCGAGACCGAGGTAGTCTTCGCCGCGCCAGTAGCCTTGGTTGTGGGTGGAGTGGTGGCCGGGCTTGGCGTAGTTCGAAGTTTCGTAGTGATCGAAGCCGGCGGCGGTTAGAAGGTCGTCGGCGAGGTGGAAGAACTCGGCGTCGTGGTCCTCGTTCTCGCGCATTTCGCCGCGGCGGAGGGATTCGAAAAAGGCGGTGTCTTCCTCGTAGGTGAGGTTGTAGGCGGAGATGTGGTCGGGATTTAAGGCAATGGCGTGCGCCAAGGTTTTCTGCCAGTCGTCCTTGGATTGGCCGGGGATGGAGAACATGAGGTCGATGTTGACCGAGGGAAGGCCAGCCTCGCGGAGGATGCTAACGGACTCGCTGGCTTGCGCGACGGAGTGCTCGCGACCAAGGATTTCTAGGACATGCGGCGTGAACGACTGGATGCCTAACGAAACGCGGGTGACGCCGAGATCGCGGAACAGTTTTGCCTTGGATGCGTCGAAGGTGGCGGGGTTGGCTTCGAGGGTGACTTCGTCGAGTTGTGAAAAGTCGATGGCGTCGTGGAGCGCGGTGAACAGGCGTGTGAGGTGGCTGGGGGAGAGCATGCTGGGGGTGCCGCCTCCCAGATAGATCGTGCGCGGGGATTCCGTGAGCCGGGACTTCACCTCAGTGGTTAGAGCATCGACGAAGCTGCCGATGGGCGTGGTGCCGGGGGTGTGCTTGTAGAACGAGCAGTAAGGGCAGACGCGGTGGCAGAAGGGAATGTGGAGGTAGAGGAGCAAGAATGTGTCCCGACTGTCTCAGTCGGAAGCGGAGCCAAAGCAAGATCCGACTGGGACAGTCGGGACACATTTTAAGCACCCTTCACCCGCGCCACATACCGCGCCACCGCCGCGCGGGTGATCCCGGCGACGTCCGCCTCGGGTTTGGCGAAGGGCGGGACGAACCATGGATACGAGCCTAGCAGATCGGTGATGACTGCCACTTCGCCATCGCAATTCCCATGGCCGCAGCCGATGCCGATGGTGGGGACGGCCAGCGACGAGGACAGCAGTCGGGCAGTTTCCGGGACAATCGACTCGAAGACGATGGCGAAAACTCCGGCATCGATCAGCGCCTCGGCACCCAGGCGGATGGCTTCGGCTTGCTCGGGGGTTTTGCCCTTTTTGCGGTAGCCGCCTTCTGCGAGGACGCGCTGGGGCAACATCCCGAGGTGACCCATCACGGGGATGCCGGCGCGGGTGATCGCTCTAACCTTTTCGGCTTGGCCGACGCCGCCTTCGAGTTTCACGGCTTCCGCACCGGCGGCGACGAGGCGGCGGGCGTTTTCGAGAGCTTGCGCCGGCGTGTCGTAAGTGTGGATCGGCAGATCGCCGAGGACGATGGCCCGCGGTTTGGCACGGGCGACGGCGGCGACGTGATGAAGCATGTGGTCGAGCGTGACCTGCGTGGTATCGGGAAAGCCGAGGACAACCATGCCGAGCGAGTCGCCGACGAGTAAGACATCGACGCCAGTTTCGTCGAGCAGCCGGGCGCTCGGGTAATCGTAGGCGGTGAGCGCGGTGAGCGGGCGAGTGCCTTTGCACGAGCGGATGAATTCGGCTTTTTGGAGGGCAGTCACTTGGGGAAAATGATTTTGCGATCACACCAGAAACCAAAAAGCCCCCGCTGGGCGGAGGCTGATTTAAATGGCGACCCGTAAGGGAGTCGAACCCTTCTTGCCAGGATGAAAACCTGGAGTCCTAACCGATAGACGAACGGGTCGTGTGTCGCGAAGCGGGCGGAAAAGAAGCTCACCGTGCGAATCATTGCAAGGTTTTTCAGGGAAAAACTTCCAGAGCGCGGGAATCATGCGGGAAATGAGCGGCATTCGTGAAAGTGGCGGGATTTGGCGCAATGCTGGCTTGTCAAGCGGGGGAAGATTTCTAGGGTTTGCGCACTCCGCCCCCGGTGAACTGAGGCGGCCCCCGAATTTCTTATGAACACGATACTGCTTGCTCAAGCCGCCAATGAAGCCCGTGGCCTCGCCATGGATGCCGTCCACGCCTGTAACTCCGGCCACCTCGGCCTGCCGCTTGGCTGTGCCGAAGTCGGAGCCGTGCTGTTTGGCGAATCCATGCGCTACTACCCGGACGCGCCGAAATGGTTGAACCGCGACCGCTTCATCCTCTCGGCCGGCCACGGTTCGATGTTCCTCTACGGCTGGCTGCACCTTTCCGGCTACGCGGTGTCCCGCGACGACGTGAAACACTTCCGTGCGCTGCACTCGATCACGCCGGGGCATCCTGAATTTCATGAAACACCGGGCGTCGAGGCGACCACCGGCCCGCTCGGCCAAGGCGTAGGAAATGCCGTGGGTTACGCGCTCTCTGGTAAACGCGCCGCCGCTCTCTACAACACCGCTGAGCATACGATTTTCGACCAACACATTTTCTGCATCAATGGCGACGGCTGCCTTCAGGAAGGTGTCGCCAAGGAAGCGATCGCCTTCGCCGGTCACAACGGTCTCGATAACCTCATCCTTATTTACGATTCTAATGACGTGACGTTAGACGCGATGGCCGTGCTCACCCAAGGCGAGGACGCGGAGCAATATTTCACCTCCCAGTGCTGGGATGCGGTCACCATCGACGGCCAGAACATCGCCGCCATCGCGGCGGCGATTGAAACCGCCAAGGCTAACAAAAACGGTCGCCCGAAGGTGATCATCGCCCGCACGCTGATCGCAAAAGGCATCCCCGAAGTCGCCGGCACGGCCAAGGGCCACGGCGAAGGTGGGGCGAAATTCATCGACGCCGCACGCGCCGGTCTCGGGCTTCCAGCCGACGAACATTTCTATGTTTCCGAGGAAACGCAGGCATTCTTCGCCAAGAAAAAGGCAGCTTCCAAGGTCCAGTTCGAGGCTTGGCAGAAGACTTACGACGCATGGGCCGCAGCGAATCCAGCACTCGCCGCAGAACTCACCGGTGGCGTCGCGTTGTCGGTGCCGCTCGATCTCACGGAGAAAATTCCAGCGTTCGCCGCCGACTACAAGGATGCGACGCGCTCCGCCGGAGCCACGGTGATCAACGCGGTGGCCAAGGCGATCCCGCAATTTCTAACTGGCAGCGCCGACCTTTTCGGCTCCACGAAAAACTACCTCAAGGACGGCGGCGATTTCGCCACTGCCAACCCGTTAGGCCGCAACATCTGGTTCGGCATCCGCGAGCACGCGATGGGCGCGATCTGCAATGGCATCGCCTATGACGGCCTGTTCCGGGCCAGCGGCGCGACCTTCCTAGTCTTCGCCGACTACCTGCGCGGCTCGATCCGCTTGGCCTCGTTATCCGGCCTGCCGGTGACTTACATTTTCACCCACGACTCGGTGGGAGTCGGCGAAGACGGCCCGACCCACCAGCCGGTAGAAACCGTTAGCGGACTGCGGGTGATCCCGAATCTCGACGTGATCCGTCCCGGCGACGCGGAGGAAACAGCGGGTGCCTTCATCGCCGCGATGAGCCGCACCGGCGGCCCGACCGCACTGATTCTAACACGCCAAGCGATCCCGCTGATGAACGAGCTGTCCGTCGATGTCCGCCGCGATGGCGTGCTGCGCGGCGGCTACATCGCCCGCAAGGAAACGGGTGCGCTGACCACCATTTTGTTAGGCACCGGTTCCGAACTCCAACACGCGATGGCCGCTGCCGCCGAGCTGGGAGACGGCGTCCGCGTGGTTTCGCTGCCCTGCTTCGAGCGCTTTGAGCGCCAGAGCGCCGAGTATCGCGAAAGCGTGCTGCCCAAAGCTTGCACCCAGCGCATTTCGATCGAAGCCGGCGTCACCGACCTGTGGTGGAAATACGTCGGCACCGAGGGCAAGCCGCTCGGCATCGACCGCTTCGGCATGAGTGCTCCGGGCGATGTGGTGATGAAGGAACTCGGCATGACCAAGGACCACGTCGTGGCTGCGGCGAGGTGAGCAAGGAGTGTGGGCATCTTGCCCACAACACGGCAGATTTCTCCAAACGATCAAATCGTTCAAAGCCAGCATTTAAAGGCAAATTACTGGACATTTTACGCCCAGTTTAGCACACCGGGGCATGG
>JAYTEI010000038.1:0-4471 GCA_043735445.1 Akkermansiaceae bacterium
CGCGCCTCCGATCTCGCGGCCTACCCGCGGCCGATGGCCACCGATCTGGCAGCGTGTGAAGCCGCCGGCGTTGACGTTGCGTTCACTCCCGCGGCCGATTCGATGTATTTCCCCGATCGCTCAATCACGGTTAGCGAGAACTTGCTCTCCCGCGGCCTTTGCGGCGCCAGCCGTCCGGGCCATTTCGACGGCGTCTGCACGGTCGTCCTGAAGCTCTTCCTGCTCACCGGTTGCGACGTGGCGGTCTTCGGCGAAAAGGATTTCCAACAGCTCGCCGTCATCCGCCGGATGGTCCGCGACCTCGACGTGCCAGTCGAAATCATCCTCTGCCCCACGATCCGCGAACCAGACGGACTTGCGATGTCCTCCCGCAACACCCGCCTCACCCCACAACAACGCGCCGACGCGGCGCGAATCCGCCAGGCGCTGTTAGCCGCCGCCGTTCTAACGTCCCCGCCGGAAATCCTCGCCACCGCTCGCGCCGCCATCGAGACGTCACCGCTTGCCCGCATCGACTACTTATCACTCGTCGATGCAGAAACCCTGCAAACCGCGTCCAGCTTAGAACACCCGGCCATCCTCGCGACCGCCGTGTTCTACGGCGAGGTGCGGTTGATCGATCATGTCGGGATTCCCAACCAAGGAAGGGCGATCTCCGAATCGCCCAAGCCCATGGCGAGACAATGATTGGCGGTTTACCTCGTCCAATTGGCACTTCATGGGCAGGGCGATTCGGAGATCGCCCCTCCTTGTGGGTGACAAGGGACGCTGGAATCCCTACTTTCAATTCATGAAACCCATCCCTCTTGAATCCAAGTCGCACCGGCTTTCCGCCGTGCTCGCGGCGGCGTTGCTGTTAGCGGCCGGAGCGCCTGCGTTGTTAGCCCGGCCGTGGACCTTCACTGGCATTCCGCAAGCGGTGGAAGCGGAGTTCGTCGGGATGAAAAATGGTGGAGTGGTCTTGCAAGGGCCTAACGGGAAAAGTTTCGAGGTTCCGTTGGCGAACTTCACTCCGGCGGATCAGCAATATCTGCGCGCTCTCGAAGCAGGTGGCGGAAAAGCTCCTACTGCAGAGAACTCCGGCAAACCGATCACCACCCGCACCGGTTACACCATCAAGTCGGTGGCGACTTGCCTCAACCAAGTGGTGCCAATGAAGAGCGGCGTGGAATTCCACGTCACCGGCAGCGGCGATCCCATCCTCGGCAGCACCTTCGATTTCTCGGCACCCGATGGCTGGTTGTTTCTAGACAACGTCGCGCCGTCGTTCGTGAAATCGAAATGCCTGACCCGGATGCGGGTCAATGGCGCACGCGCGTCGCTAACAGCTAACCTCCGGGTGGTGCAATACGGCTCTGGAACGGTGGTGATTCCTCATGCGCCGGACTTCGCGGCGATGACCGTTTACGCTGGCAAATCTCTGGCAGGCGAATCGATGACGCTGAATTGCCACGTGGATTACGGCGACGCCAAGCTTGGCAAGCTGAAGAATTCTATCAGCTCCTTCATCCTCCGGCGCGGCTACACGGCCACTCTCGCGCAGCAGGAAAATGGCACGGGCATCAGCCGGAACTACGTCGCTCAGGACCATGACTTGGAAATCAACTTACTGCCAAAAGGCTTGGACGACGGAGTGCGCTTCGTCCGCATTTTTCCCTGGCGGTGGGTGGCCAAGAAGGGCATCGCCGGGGGGATCTGGCAGAATTTGAAGGTGGCGTGGTTTTACGATTGGAACATCGGCACCCAATCCTCGCTGGATCTGGAATACGTGCCGATCCGCCAGAACCGCTGGTGGCCCGGCCTCGATCAGGATTGGAAGGCGAGAGGCTCCACCCACCTTCTCGGCTACAACGAGCCGGATCGACCCGACCAAGCCAAGATGACCGTTGGTGATGCCATTCATTCCTGGCCGGACTTGCTCGCCACCGGATTGCGGCTGGGATCACCCGCTGTCTCTGACGGCGGCATCGGCTGGCTCAATGAGTTCATCGACAAGGCAGACGCGGCCAACCTGCGCGTGGATTTCGTGGCGGTGCATTATTACCGCGCCGTCGCAAATCCAGATGATGCCAAGGGCGCGGCGGACCAGCTCTATCAGTTTCTAAAAGGCATCCATGATCGCGTGAAACGACCCATCTGGCTCACGGAGTGGAACAACGGCGCGAACTGGACCACCGCCCCGGACCCGAGCGAAAAGCAGCAAAAGGCCGCAATCGCGGCGATGATCAAAATGCTGGACGCCACCCCCTTCGTCGAGCGCTACGCCCTCTACAACTGGGTCGAGCAAACGCGTGAGTTGCAACGCAAAGACGGCTCCCTCACCCCGGCGGGCGAAGTTTATCGGGATAAAATTTCGCCGCTCTCCTATGTGCAAGACGAGTCTTCCAAGTAGTCCTAGAAAATCCGAACTACCAAGGAAGTAAGTTTGTAGGCAGGGACTCTCAGATTTTTAAACCACGGACTTCGCGGATGATCACGGATGAAGAATCCCGAGCCGAATTCTAAAAACACATCACTTCAAAATCTCTTATCCGTGAATATCACGCGAAATCCTTGGTCAAAATTTATTTCACGGACGATAAGGCTCTGCGCAATTTGAGTGACTACAAGTCGATCATGCTAACCAAAACCCGCCTTTTCTTGCGGCGGTTTCCATTCCGCGCCCTGGCGAAATTGAGGTCCATCTTCTGCCATTGAATTACACGCGATTGTAACGCTTCAGAGCCGTTTCCATAGTTCCATTCGGAACAAATAGTGTCCGGGTCGTCTGCTTTTCCTGTTGTTTTAAAGGACCGCAAACTGCTCGCACCTGAGAGGGGGAAATATAACGTTGGGTTCGTTTTCATAGCGACCCTAAGATACATCTATTCTCCCGCTGGACTACCGAGCGCTTGCGATTCACTCCGCATGGATTGCGGTCTCGCGGGGCACTCTCAGATTTTCTCTACCTCAACCTGGACCTCCATCCGGCAGTGGCCGGTGCCATGGTAGTTTCCTCTAACGGGAGCTACATCTTCGTAGTCGCGGCCCACGGCTATTTTCACATAGCGTTCGTCGGCCAGCGTGTTGTTCGTCGGATCGAAGCCGATCCAGCCCGCACCCGGTAGATAAACTTCAGTCCAGGCATGTGATGCTTGGGCACCCACCAGCGTGTCCCGCGGTCCATTGTAAAGATAGCCGGAAGCATAGCGGGCAGGGATCCCTACCGACCGGCATAAACCTAACATGACATGCGAGAAATCTTGGCAAACCCCGTGCCGCATTTCGAAGGCTTCTTCCAAATGAGTGTTCACATTAGTGACTCCCGATTCATAGCGGAATTCCCGAAAAATCCACGCCATCAGCGCGGTTGCTTGATCGAACACCGCCGCGAATTCGCGGGTGATATCCAGCGCTTGCCGCCAGACTTCAGGGTGCCGGGACACCCAGCGACTCTCTTGCAAATACGGCCAGATTTGCTCGCGAATCGATAAATCATTAAAGCCTTCTACCGTCGCCTCGCGGCTCGCACCAGATATATCCAAAGGTAAATTATGCACCCGGATGCGACTCTCTATTTCCAAGTGGCCGTGGGCTTCGATGAGTTCGAAATGATGAGTGATGTTTTGAAACAAGTCTGTGAAGCGGCGGACGCGGGTGGCCGGAATCACCCGGATCAAAGCACCGTGCGTCTTCTGATAGGGAAAAGTCCGTGGCTCCAGATGCAGCGTGTTGACGCTGTTAGTCACGGGCGAGGCATAAATGAATGCAGTCCGGTGAAACACCGCGAGCTTCATACCGAGCGCCGGCTTCACCGTTTCGTCGGAAACGTTCACTTTTGTTTCTGATGTTGCTGTTGTTCTAAATGCCAAGCAGCAGCATCAGATAGAGTCGGCGGTTTCGGATCTGGCCGGACTTGGACGCGCTCGGGCATTAAGACATATCTCTCGAAAAACTCCGCGCCGATGTGATTGAAGCGACCTTGCAGGGCATCGAGATAATCATGCAATCCCGCCACGAATACATCTTCAGTTGAGCCGAAGTTTAGCTCTGCCATCAATCGTCCGGCCTCGCGCTCTGCTTCGTTAGAAAACGCGCCCCGCGGCGTCCCGGAAATCCGGTGCAGGCTGATGTCCACCTTGTCGATGCAATAGCGGACTGAGCGCGGGAAATCCTTGGAGAAGATCAGGAAATCAACCACCGCCTGAGCGGTGATATCGCGCTGCGCCGCGCGGAAAGCGCCCATCGCACCGCAGGATCGGAGGATGGCAGACCAGTGCAGAATCCCCGGCGAGGCGGCATCGACTCCGTCCGCTGCCGGCGGCAGGTAGCTCGAAACATCGAGAAAGCGGGTGGTTTTATCCGCGCGTTCCAAGTGCCGCCCCAAGTCCATGAATTCCCACGCCTCATTGCGCGAGGTGGTGGACGCTGCGATTCCTAGAAAAGTAACCGCAGAGCGCCTGACATTTTCATAATAGCGCGATGGATCGGA
>JAYTEI010000039.1:0-9707 GCA_043735445.1 Akkermansiaceae bacterium
CTCCGGCAATCAACTCTCCGCCACCGTCGGCGGCTACCTCGCCGGCTACGACAGTTCTGGCGACTACTTCGCCCTCGGCAACCTCGCCTCTGGCACCCAGGTCAGCGTCAACCTGCGGTTGCCCAGCACCTCCACCCTCGTTCCCGCGCTCGCCCTCTTCAAAGCTAACGGCAGCCAAGTCGTCCCTACCACCCTCAGCGCCACCCAGCTCGTCTATACTCTCCAGTCCGGCGACGATTCCACCTATCACCTGCGCATCCGCGACGTCTCCGGCCGCGGCCTGCTGGCCGAGTATTTCGCCGATCTCGCCATCTCCGACGTCGTCGCCCCCTTCATCCTCGCCGACACGTTGCCGGTGGGCAGCACTTCGTCGATGATCAATGCTTTCACGCTCACCTTTAACAAGGACATGCTCGCTTCCACGGTGAACAGCCCGGCCACGTATTCGCTGGTTTGGGCCGGTCCCGACGGTGGGTTTGCCACTGGCGACGAGGTTAATTTCGCGATCACTCCGACCGCCTACAGCGCCGGTCTAACCAACAGCTACGCGATCAACAACGCGCCGCTGCAGGCCGGAAACTACCGTTTCACCGTCACCACGGCACTGCGCGACAAATTCGGCAACATCCTGCCGCTGCCCTATCAGCACGATTTCACCATCACCCAGCCGCAAGGATTCTCCACTGAGAGCGAGCCTAACAATACCGCCGCGAGTGCCACTCAACTGGTATTGGATAGCACGATTCCCGGCTATCTAACTGGTAACGGGCGCGGAGTTCTCGTTTCAAGCGGAGATATCGAGTATTGGAAATTCTCCGCCAACGCAGGCGACCGCTTGGTGTTTGAAACCGATCTGCCGTTTGAGCCTTCCTACTACTTGTTGAACTACTACCTCACCGATCCCGACGGCGGGGCGGTGTTTGAGCGGAACATCGGCAGGGACAATTTCGAACAATTTGCGCCCACCCTGCTAACTAAAACCGGCACTTACCTGTTGCGGATCGACGACTATTACGGAGTCCGCACCGAGCATCGCTTCCGGGTCTCGCTGGTTCGCGGGTTGGGCTACGAAGTCGAGAACAACGACACCATTGGCACCGCCAGTCCGATGACCTTCGCCCCGGTCAATGGCATCAACACCGCCACCACTGCGGGGTTCGTCAGCACGGGCGGAGAACTCGACTACCTGGACCTGGGAACGATCCCCGCGGGCAATACCGTTTTTCTAACGGTCCGGCGGCCCGCAGGAAGCACCCTCGGTCCGATCGTGTCGCTCTACTCGGAAGCGGGAATCTTGCAGGGAGAAATCAACGGCAGCCCCGGTGATGACAGCGCTGAAATCCAAATCTCCACTGCCGGGCGTTACATCGCGCTGATGCGGGCGAATTTCGGAACCCACGGACTCAACGGTGACTACGTGTTAGACGCGAGGATCCTGCCCACCTCTTCGATCAATTTCCCCAACATCCGCGTCACGCGGTTAGACGAAGTGACCACTCCATCGCTGTTGACTGGGGATAACATTCCCTTGAGCTACGATGTGCAAAACGTCGGCAATCTCGGCACCGGCGGGGCTGGCTGGGTGGACCGCATCGTCATTTCGCCCAACGCGGTTTACGGCGATGGCGATGATTTTCAGCTCGCGCTGATCCCCCGCAACGGCGCGCTTGCTGCGGGTCAAAGTTATACCATCAACCAGTCGCTGGCCCTGCCACACGGTCTGCCGGGGACTTTTTACCTGATGGTGAAATCCGATTCAGGAAATGCGGTGGATGAAACGCTTCAGGAAGGGGACAACGTGACCATCACGACCAACCCATTCACTGTGGGACTGCGACCTTATCCTGACTTAGTGATCGAAAATGTAGTGGTGGGTGCGCCTGATGTGACTGGCAACTACACGGTCAATTGGAACTTGGCAAACCGTGGTCCAGCAGCGGTCCCGGCGGGTCAGTTCACCCGCGTGCAAGTGGTCAATGCGACCAGTGGCCAGGAGATTGTGAATCTCAATCTAGCAGCGACTTCCGGCCTCGCGCTAAACCAGACCCTCGCCCAATCTCACACGTTCAATGCAGTGACTCCGGGATTCTATCAGGTTACGATTTCCGCAGACTCCACCAACATTCACTATGAGTTTAATCCGCTAGGCCACGGCAATGCTGAGCAAAATACCGTGCAGTCTAACTTCCAAATCTTCCTCTATCATCAAATCAACATCGCGGCCTCCCCGGCGGCGGGCGGCACGGTGACCGGCGGTGGCCAAGTGCGCGATGGCTTGCAAGCGACCGTGACGGCGGTGGCTAACACCTCTTCGCTGCCTTACACCTTCGTCAATTGGACGGAGAACGGAGTCTTCGCCAGCGGTCAAACAAGCTATAACTTCACTGCCAATGCGAATCGGAATTTGGTGGCGGTGTTCACCTTGCCGCAATTCCTAATCTCCGCCGCCAGCAGTCCGCCGGGCGGTGGCTCGGTGTCTGGCGCGGGAACTCACGCGCTGGGTTCCACCGCGACTCTAACGGCCAATGCCGCCGCAGGTTATCTATTCAACCGCTGGGAGGAAAATGGCTCGACGATCAGCAGCACTTCGCCACTGGTGTTCACCGTCTCGGCGGCGCGCAGCGTGACTGCGGTGTATACGGAGAGCAACCCGACGCATGTGGTTTCCCTCGTGACCGATCCGGTGAATCTCGCGGTCATCTCTGGAGCAGCTACCTATAACAATGGCGGCGTTCTCGATACCACTGCCCCAGCCAGCGTGATCGTCGGCAACACCGAGTATTTGTTCCAGCGCTTCAATGTGAATGGCGTGCTGCTAGGCACGCAAAATCGCCTGGTGAAAACCTTCTCGACGGCGGACCCGGCGAACATCGTTTATACCGCCGTTTATACATCCCGGCCGCTCAAGCCGTTTGTCCAAACTGTGGTCTCCAATCTCGGCACGACGATTCCGCTTGCGACTAACACCCAGTTCACCGTGACCTTCGACCGCGACATGAACATCGCGGTGCTCGCGAACTTAGCCCTCACAAGCCCCGATGCCGCGTCGGTCCCGGCTATACCCGGTGGCGCTTGGACCGACAACCGCAACTGGCGCTCGAATCCCATGTCATTCACCGCCCAAAACGGCGGCCAACTCACGCTCAATGTCACGCTCGCTGCGGATACGAACGGACGCGTGATGAATCCAGATGCTTCGTTCAACTTCACGGTCGATCCGTTAGCGAACTTCGCGCCGTTGGTGATTTCGCCAGTTGGCGGCACCTATCTCACAGCGGTGGATGTCACCATTTCCTCGGCGACGAGCGGGGCTACGATTTACTACACAACAGACGGCAGCCAGCCGGACACCAACTCGCAGGTGTATGGCGGGATGTTTCAAATCGGCGCGGACGCCACCGTCCGGGCGAAGGCTTACAAGGCGGGCTTCCATCCCAGCGCGGTGGCCAGCGCGGCCTATCACATCGATGCCCAGCCGCCGGTGATTGGCAGCTTCTCATGGGACGGTGCAGCGATTTCTAACGGCGCGACCTTCATCCGCAAAGGTCTCTTCAGCGTGGTGGCCACGGACAATCTCGGCATCGCGAGTGCCGAGTTCTATTACCAACCCAGCGGCGCGGCCAGCCGGGTGCTGGTCGGAACCGATGGCAATCCTGGCGACGGACTCACAGCGCCTTGGAATGTCGCGGCGATCTCCGACGGCCCCTACACGGTGGTGGCGCGGGTCTATGATGTTTCCGGCGCGTGGTCGGAAATTTCGCGAACCATTTCCGTGGTCCTCGGCTTGCCGACTCCCCCGCAAATCACCCAGCCTGGGAATGGGGTGAGCGTCGAGAGTCCAGACATCGCGTTGCAAATCCAAGCGCAGCCAGACACCAACGTCCGGATCTTCCGGGACAATGTCTATCTGTTCGCTGGCTATACCTCTGCCGCCGGAGTGCTCAACTACACCGCGCCGCTGCCGACGGGGACTAGCATCTTCAAGGCGGTCGCGCAAAACCGCGCTGGCTCCAGCGCGGATTCGAATCCGGTCAGCGTGACCCGGGTGCGGGAGTTTCCTCAACTGGCACTGTCGTTCGACAGCAACACCGCCAGCGAGGGCGCGACACTCACTGGCACCGTGACGCTCCCTGCGGCGGGCACTGCCGATCTGCTGGTGCAAATCAGTCTGAACAAAGCCAGCCAGTTCAATCAAATCCCGGTGGTGATCATTCCGGCGGGTAGCCTCAGCGGCCAATTCCAACTTAACGCCTATCAGGACACCTTGATCGAGGTTCCCACCACGATGTTCGTCACCGCCGCCGCCGCGGAACATCGCAGCGCGGTGGGGGAACTTTTCCTAGCAGATGACGATTACCCGGCGATCACACTTGCCCTCGAGCTGGCATCAGTTTCGGAAACTCATGGCAATCTAACTGCCACTGTGAGCCGTGCATCCGCCACCGACCGATCATTGCGGGTGACTCTGCTCAATTCCCTGCCTGGCGAGGTGACCGTGCCCGCTTACGTCGATATTCCGGCCAATGACAGAGCCGTCACCTTTACCATCGCGGTGGTGAACGACTCCGCCGATGATGGAAACCAGACCGCCACATTGCGCGGCCAAGTGATCATTTCCGGGACGATCCTGAGTGAAACCACCGCTACCACGCTGGAAGTCCGGGATGACGAAGGTCCGCTTCTCGCGCTTGAAATCGCCCGGCCCTTCCTCGCCGAGGGCGCATCGCTGTCTGCCGTTCTGCGCCGCGCGGGCGCGTCCACTGTCGCTCCGCTCGTCGTCTCCTTCAGCCAAGCTCCGGGGGCGCAAGTCACGCTGCCGTCGTCGGTCACGATTCCGGCGGGCGCAGCGCAAACCACCGTGCCCGTCTCAGCGCTGGCCACCGCGCTGATCAATGGCACCCGGCAAGTGGAGCTACGCGCCTCAGCGGCTGGTTTCACCGATGGACTGACCACTCTTTCCATCAGCGATCAATCCTTGCCCGAGCTTGTCGTCGCCGGGCTTTCCGCCCCGCCGAGCGCCCTCACCGAGCAATACGCGGCGGTGAGCTATCAGATCATCAACCACGGCTTCGTCGAAGCGACCGGGCCATTTCTGGAACGTGCGTTTTTGTCCAAAGATCCCTCACTCAGCGGTGACGATCTGCTAGTCCGGCAGATCGAGTTCACCGGAAATCTAGCCGCCGGCGGAAACTTCGCCCGCAATGTCACCATCCTGGCTCCGCGTGAAATCGGCAACTACTACCTCATCGTCACCGTCGATCCCGGCGGGTCCGTCGCGGAACTCAATGAAACGAACAACACGACCGTCCTCACCGAGCCGATCCAAATCCGCGCGGCTTACAGCGCCACTGTCCAGACGGCACCCGAAGTCTTGCCTGCGAATACTCCGCTGACTTTCACCGGCTCTGCCACTCGTGAGAACGGCCAGCCCGCCGCGTTTTCGATGGTGAATATCCACATCGCCCTCGGCAGCAGCAACCGCGTCATCTCCGCAGTCACCAATTCCATCGGCCTATTTTCCACGGTTTGGACGCCGTTGCGAAACGAAGGCGGCCTCTACACCATCGGCGCGGTCCACCCCGGCACGCCGGGTGCTTTGCCGCAGGATTCGTTTGAAATTCTCACCCTCGGCTTCGACGGCCCCGGCGGCATCGTGATGAACGAGGCCGAGACGGTCGTCGCCCAGGCCGTCCTGAGAAATCCGAATTCCCGCCCACTCACCGGCGTGACGATGACGGTCGGTGCCTTGCCAGCCGGTCTAACCATCGTTCCTGCCGTGGACGAACCGACCCTAGATATAGGCGCAGAAATGGTGGTGCCCATCACCATTTCCGCGAATGCGGGCTTCTCGGGAAGTGGCTCCTTCCCGCTCACCGTGAATACCGCCGAGGGCGTCACCATGCAGGCCTTGCTCAACGTCAGCATCAATCTGCTAAAGCCGGTCCTCACTCTCGATCCTTCCAGCCTCAGCAGCTCGGTGCTGCGCGGCGTCGCCAAGGCAGAAAGCTTCACCATCACCAACACCGGTGGTTTGGAAACCGGTGCCATCCAGATTCTCCTGCCCGATCTGCCGTGGTTGAGCTTGGCCTCGGCCAACCCCATCCCGTCCATCCCTCCCGGTGGCTCGGCCTCGGTTTCCCTGAATCTCTCTCCAGACATCACCGTGCCACTCACGCTCTACACCGGAAACTTCGCGCTCAACCCCGCGAACGGTGCTGGCAAATCCGTCCCTTACCGGATTCGCACAGTCTCAGATCTGAGAGGCGATCTCGAAATCGAAGTGGTCGATGAGTTGTTCTTCTTCACCAGCGGGACTCCGCGGCTCGCCGGTGCCCGCGTCACCGTCCGCGACGCGATCAGTTCTGCGGAAATCCAAACAATCGTCACTGGTGCCGACGGCTTGGCCAGTTTTGAAACCCTGCCAGAAGGCTGGTACCGCGTGGAGGTCAATGCCCCGGAGCACGACAATTTCTCCGGGAACTATTACGTCAATGCCGGTGAGTCGAACCGCCATCAGATTTTCACCTCCAAGCAGCTCGTCAAATACAGTTGGAAGGTCGAGGAAGTGGAAATCCAAGACGTCTATCGGGTTACCGTCGAGACCACCTTTGAAACGAACGTCCCCGCACCGGTTGTCACCGCGTCCCCATCGAACTTCGACGTCGCCGATCTCGTCGCGCTTGGCCAGTCGAAGACCATCAACGTCACGCTGGAAAACCACGGATTCATCGCCGCGCAGCACAGCAAGTTCCGGTTTTCGGACCACCCGTTTTACGAATTCACCCCGCTGGTGACCAATATCGGGACCATTCCCGCGAAGAGTTCGCTGGTGGTGCCTGTCACCATCCGGCGCGTCGGCGTCTTTGATGACGACGGGAATATCATCACTCTCCGCACCCGCGGTGCCAAGCTCGGCCAACTCACCACCAAAGGCCCACGCGCGGGATCCGTCCCCTGCGGTGCCGGCGCGGCGGTGGACTACAACTACCCATGCGGCGAGTGGCTCATTGAGAAAGTCGTCGTCATGGCCGTCAGCGGCATCCAAGGCAACTGCGGCGGCGGCGGTCCGAGCGGCGGTGGCAGTTATTACAGCTTCCTCGGATCCTTCTACGGTGGCGGTTTCCCCGGCGGCAGTGGTGGACCTTCGGGCGCAAGCGGCAGCTCGCTGAGCTATTCCTCACCCGACCCTTGTCTGCCTGTCTGCATCGCGCGCGCCATCGCGGATTGCGCGATCGGTTTCACGCCAGTCGGCTGCTTCTATTCCGCGGCGCAGTGCATCAATTCGCCAGGCTTGAATGACACTTGCGTGTGGGCTCTTGCAGGCTGCGCAGGCGACTTGGCCGGCATCGGCCCCATCGTCAATGCCGCGAACTGCATCTACTCCTTTGCCAAATGCTACTCCGACTTCGGCGGCAGTGGCGGGCCAACCGGGCGTGCGGCGGTTGGGCAAAGACAAACCTTGCGTGTGGTGGATAACCAATTCGTGCTCGACGATGGTTTCCGGGCCTTCGCTCCCGACGTGGCTGCGGCTTGGCAGAAGCTCGAACCCGCGCTTGAAATGTTTGAACTCTACTATGGCTCCAAGGCACTTGTCCTCGCTCACGGCACTCCCGCAGGCAAGGCCGTCATGGACACTTACGGCACAGCCACCCTCGCAGGAAGCCCCGGCGGCACTGTGATCAACGCCGCAGAAGCGACTGACATCCTCGACTTAGCCTCCGGTGCCACGCTGGACGCCGTGCTGGTCCAGCGCGCCATCGCCCGCTGGAACCGCACCGTGGATTACTACTCCCGCAGTATTTATGAAATCGCAGACGTGCCTGCGGGCGATAGCCTCGACTTCGTGGACAACGCCGCGCGCAAGGCAATCGCCGCCCGGCTCGTGATCGGCTACGACGCTAGCCGCGCGAAGGGCTACATCGAGCCGTTCCAAGAGTTCCTCGCGGACTCCGCCAAGCTCCGAGAAACCCTCCTCGGCGAGCAGGGCGGCACTTGTGCCAAGGTCAAAATCCAACTCAGTCAGGAAGTCATGATGACCCGCACCGCATTCCGGGCCACCTTGGAACTCACCAACGAGCGGGAAACCGATGCCATCACCGGAGTCGGATTCGACCTCGAAGTCCGCGACTCCACCGGCCAGCCAGCGAACGATTTGTTTAACATCCAAGTCACCAATCTCGTCGGCTTGGGCGCGATTGATGGCACCGGGCAAATCCCCGCTTCGGCCACTGGCTCCGTCCAGTACACCCTCATCCCGCGTGACACCGCCGCCCTTCAGGCCAACACGGCTTACACCGTCGGTGGCGTGATCCACTACGTCCAAGGCACCACTCAGTTCAACATTCCGGTGGAGAAAGTCCCGATCACCGTGCGGCCGGACGCCTCGCTGGATATCAAATATTTCCACCAGCGTGACGTGATCAGCGACGATCCCCACACCGATGCCATCGAGCCTTCCCAGCCTTACAAGCTTTGCGTGCTCGTGGAAAATAAGGGCTATGGCCAGGCCCGGAACTTGAAGATCATTTCCGGCCAACCCAAGATCGTTGATAATGAAAAAGGTCTCTTCATCGACTTCAAAATCATCGGCACCGAAGTGGATGGTCAGTCGCTCAGTCCATCGCTAACCGCAGATTTCGGAAATGTGGATCCCGGCGGCCGCAAGATCGCGACTTGGCTGATGACTTCCACCCTCCAAGGACTCTTCACCGAATACAAGGCGACTTTCGAGCACGTCACCGGCCTCGGCGATTCGCGGATTTCCCTGCTCAAGAACGTCGAGATTCACGAAATGATCCGCACCGTGAAAGCGCAGGGTCCGGGCGAGGACAACGCGCCCGATTTCCTGGTGAACGACGTCAACGACGTCAACGACTTCCCGGACACCATCCACTACAGCGATGGCGGCACGGACTTGGTCACGCTGCGGCAGACCGGGATTTTCTCAGGTGCGCCTACCTTGGCGAACCCGACGATCACACTCAGCACCGGAGCATTCAGCGGCTGGTCCTACATCCGCTTGCCTGATCCCGCGAACGGCGCTTTCCGCCTCGTTTCGGTCACCCGTGCTGACGGTCGCGTGCTGCCGCTCGATCTCAACGCCTGGCAGAGCGACCGCACCTTCATCGGCGGTGGCCGCAGACCGCGTTATGAAAAGATCATCCATCTGGCAGATCAGGACAGCACGGGGAATTATTCCCTGAACTACGCACCGCTAGCTCCTGCAGACCTAGAGGCACCCGCCAGCCTCATGACGGCTCTGCCCGCCCAAAGCCAACCCGACATCCCGTTGTTCTGGTCTGGCACCGACAACCAAGGCATCGCCTCATTCGACATTTATGTGGCTGCAAATGGCGGCCCGTTCTCCATCTGGAGGACCGCCACCACCGCTCTCGGCGGCCTCTATTCCGGCACTCCGGGGGAAACCTACGCATTCTACAGCAGGGCGAGAGACTTCGCCGGAAATACCGAGGTGAAAAACCCCGTCATTGAGGCATCCACCACCGTTAGCCTCACCAATGTCCCACCGGTCATTTCCCCGATTGCGGACCAGACGATCAAGGAAGGAGAAATTTTCTCCCTCCAGGCTTCCGCGACCGATCCGGACGGCACCAGCGGTGACATCCGCTTCTCGCTCGGGTCAAATCTACCAGGCGTTTTCATCCATCCTGTCACCGGCATCATCAGTTGGAACTCGAGTGAGTTCG
>JAYTEI010000040.1:0-4457 GCA_043735445.1 Akkermansiaceae bacterium
CCGGGTGATATCGCAAGTCCAAGGCGGAGCGACCAGAGTGGCGGTGGATTGGCCATTCACCCGGACCTCGGCGGTGGCGGTGACGGCACCGAGATCGAGGTGAACAGAGTGTGCGAGATCCGCTTCTGTCAGGTTGAGCATCTTCTGATAGTCAATCACGCCCGAGTAGGTGGCGAGTCCGTGGGCGCACCAGTCGCCTGCGGGAATCAGGCCATCGCCACAGATGAAGTTCACGGGTTCCGGCAGCGCATCACCCGCGTGCGAATCCGCCGGAGCCACGACATGAATGGCGATGGCGGCCGGGCTCTGGACCGGCGCGGCAAGGGCTGCGCGATAGCGGATGCAGCCGTGGGGCAGCACGGTGATGGGTGTGACGACGATCTCCCGACCGTCCAGCCAGAGACGGGCACGTCCGCGGGAAACAAAGTGGATTTCGCGCGTCCCCGGCGGGCTGATAGCGCGGAAACAAATCCCGCAACGCTCCGGTGGTGCGGCAAGCGACGGCAGGATAGCATCGGAGCCGGTGAACCACCGCAAGGCCACCTCGCCGGGCAGTGCATCCGGCGGGTCGATCGAGAAAAACGCGCGGGTTCGCTGGTTTGCGGGTTGGATGAGTTTCATCATTAGGGTGTTGTCGCCGCGGTCGAGTGTGACACGGGTTTGGACCGGCTCGCATTCATAGTGCGGGATGCTCCACGGCGCGTAAAACCCCGGCTTGAGTTCGCGGGATTGACGCGCGACACCCACACCGTTGAGCAAGACCTCATAGGCGCAGCGTGCGCCGGTGACGAGGGTGTACACGCCGGATTCTGGCACGCGCAGGGTGGCGCGAGCCAGCCACACCACCCCCGGCATTTCCGAATAAAAATCCAGAAACTCGTCCGGCACGCCGCCCTTGAGGCCGTGCGGGCCGTTGAGCCAGTCGGTGAGAAACGGATCGCACTCGATGCCCCAGCGGCGGGAAAATGCATACGGCCGCCATGCGATTTCACTTGGCTTTCCATCAGTTCCCGGTGGTAGCGGCCCCGCCACTTCCAGACGCGGGCCGAAGGAAAACGTCGTTTCATCCCAAGTGCCATCGTCGAAATCCGCTGCCTGCCAACCGTCCAGCTCACCGGAGTCGTCGCGGTAGCGGAAGCGCCGGGCCTGCGGGCCGATCATGCCTGGAGTGGGCGGCAGGCTGAAGTCACCGTGCCGGTTATCGAGCGTCGGGTGAATGGTCGTCTGCCAATCGCCGCAGAGCGGGACAATGCGCGCGGGACGGGGTGCGCGCGCTTCCACGGCAAGCCGCGTATTTTCCGTGGAAACCAGCACGCATGCCTCGCGGGCAGCGAGCGAAAGCCGACCGTCGGCAGCGGGAGCAACCTCGCCGGTCCACGGGTCCCATCGTTCGAACTGTTCCGTGCCACCGAATGTGATTTCCGCCGCCACCGGCTCCTCAGATGGATTAAACACGAAATAGACCTGCCGATCACCGAGGTTGCGATGGAGCACTTGCAAGGGCACATCTGCCGCAACATCGCGGGCGATGTTGCGGTTGATCGCCTCCAGCACGCGCTCGCGGCCAGACTTGAAAAAAAACGCGATGCCGCCGCCGTTATGGCGTTTTTCCAGATCCCGTTCTTCACTTGCGGCGCCGAAGATTTTCTCCAACAGACCATCGAGTTGCGGGTCGTGTCGGCCCGCCCGTTCGCTAGCCTGTGGCATTGCCCCGAGGGCAATGACCATGCCGCCGGCCCGCACAAACTCCAACGCCTTTTCGAGCATCGCGAAGCGCAGCGCCCGCATCGCGGGAAACACTAGCACCCGGTAGCGCCCCGGCCCGGCCCGCAACTCGCCATCGCTGGTGGCAGCGGCGACGAGCGAATCGTGATCGACGAAATCAAAATCACAAGCGTGGTCGAACAGGAATTTGCCGAGGCCGAAGGCGGTTTCCTCCGGGTCGTGGCAGTGGTCTTCAGCCGCATCAATCATTTCATTGCCCACATGAGCGACCACACCGCAGAGCGCGGGATGGGCGGGTTCCGCATCGAGCGCGGCGATCGGATAGACCATGGCGACATCGCAACGGTGGACGCCTTGCGAGAGCAGCCAGCACAGGCGGGTGAAATAGGCGTTAAGCCTGTCACTGTGTTCCCAGTATGGCTGGCGGAAATGGAAATCCGGCGGCGCCCACTCCCACCATCCGCCGCGGGTGGTGTAGTAGAGACCGTGCAAATTCACCACCGTGGCCCCGTAAGCGAAATCCTCGTTGAACGCCGCCACCACCTCCGCAGGCGTGGTGCCCCAGCCGCTCGAATGAAAGGCCTCCAGCCACACCCGCGGGCGTTGGTAAAGATGGGCGATCGAGCTGTTCACCTTTAGTCCCTTGAAGGCGCGCGCGCCATGCAGCTTGGGATCATCGCAGCCCGGTGCCGAATACCAGCGCATGGCGCGGAAATAATCGCCATAGTGCGAGCGACCCACGGCAATTCTACCGCGGCCGCAGTTGTCATGACCAAACAAAGTGCCGCGTTCCTCGTGCCAACGGAAGACCGGTTTGAAATAACAATCCTCCATCCGTGCGGACACCACGTCCGCGTAATCGAGCCGGATTTTCTCCGTCACATCGCCCATGTCATGCCACAAGGCCGGCAGTAATGGATAGAGATCGTAGCCCTTCATCGCCACGAAGGCCTCGAACAACTGGTTCGACCAAAATGGCATCCGCCCGCCGAAGTCGAGTTCGTCCTGAAAAAACAAATCCAGAGTCGTGCCGAAGTGGTCCGGGCACTCCCTTTCAAATGGCGCGTAAAGTCGGTCGATGGCGCGGGCACCTGCCTCCGGGTGCATGGGATCGAACAAGCTCAACCGCGCGAAGACCAGCGCGACGAACCACTCCCCGTCCGGTGCGGACCACTCCATAACACCATCATTCACCCGTTCACCGAGCGAAATGCGCCCATCCACATCCGGTGTGCCACCACGCACCGGATAGGCCCACGCACCCACCACCAGCGTCCCTTGTTCGGCGGCGAGGCGGACGAGGGATTTTCCCGAAATTCTGCGGGCGGCGCAGCTCATTTGGCCGCCCTGCATGCCCGGAGTTTCGTGGCCGATGGCCTCGAGAATTGGCTTCACCAGCGTATAGTCCTGGAAACCGGCCGTCATGCCACGCTCGCGGCAGGCCTCAAGAAACCAGCGGAATAACTCCCACCACTCGGGGGAAAACAAGGGCGGGTCTCCCACATCGCTGGTTCCGTCCGGATGGTGCGGATAACTGACCACGGTCCGCCGCACGCCCTTTTCCCGCAGTTGGTCGAGCTGCCAAGCCATCCGCTCGCGGTCCAGACGTTCTCCCGCCCACCAGTAGAAAGGAACCGGACCGTAGCAAGCTGGCGGAGTCTCGAATTGAGAGAGCAGGTCTGCGCTGGCGGACTCGAGATGGGGACTCGCGTTCAGCAAGTCGAGTGGAGTTTCATGCTTCGTTCGCAAGCCCGATCATGGCACGAACTCCCGGCGATCGCCATGCATTAATCCAGCGTTTTCATAGACATTTGCGACAATCGCGCGGATGCATGACCCACAGCGAGAAGCTGAATCAAATTTCCCGGATCCAGTCGCACGGAAGTTTGATGGCGTAGCGGTAACATTATTCTACCGCAGACATTTTTCGCCCGCCGAAGGAGATTTCCAAGGGGTCGCGGGCGCCCTTTCCTTCGAGGGCGACGAGGTATTCCTGCTTCAGAAATGGGGTCATCAGAAATGGGGTCAGTCCTAGATTTTTCAAATATCCGCATACTTTTTCAAGATCTTTTGTTCGTTTTTGTCGCGGCGGATGCGTTGGACCAAAGTGCACACATAGGAACCATGACCCATGGCAAGACGTTCAGCCAGCCATTCATTGCCCACGGCCGTCCTGCCCTTGGCAATGGCGGCACAGATCACCTTGCAGCGATCCCCCTTCTTTAACAGCATCAGATCTTCCCGGATCGTCGATAGCCCCAGCGCGGCCCCAACCACTCCGACAATCCGCTCCGCTTCATTCTCGTTATATGCACGAACGGCTCCTCCCGCGTGACTGTCCTTCTTGCGGATTCCTGACTTCCCCTTGTCCATTAGGCCCAGCAGCTTATCCCGGAAACTCTCCTTGCCCAGAAACCAACCTCGCCGCAAGGCCTCCATCGCGGCCTCGTCGATCTGGCCTCCGTTGGCGGAGGCACGCGCCTCCAACCAAGCCACATAGGCGCTTCGCCCCCGGCGATCGTGGCTTAGCTTGGAGGCATCGAGCACCCGGTCGATTTCCAGCCATGCCGGGAGATTACCTTTCGCATACTGAGACAAGCTGCTCCACGGGAAATCCACAAGCTTCCCCTTGGGACCACCTGCCAAACCGGCCCGGGCAGGATTGAGATGGATATAATCCGCCACCGACTTGAAATAATGGGCGTCGGCAGCCACCTCACCCGCCACCGGCA
>JAYTEI010000041.1:0-4447 GCA_043735445.1 Akkermansiaceae bacterium
ATCACCGACATCCCCGTGCTCGGCGTGCCGGTGGAATCCAAGGCTCTGCAAGGCGTGGACTCGCTGTTATCGATCGTCCAAATGCCCGCCGGAATTCCCACCGCCACCTTCGCCATCGGCAAGCCGGGTGCGATCAATGCCGCGCTCTTCGCAGTGGCGATGCTGGCTAACAACGACGCCCGCCTCGCCGAGAAGCTCGCCGTTTTCCGTAAAAACCAAAGCGCCGCCGTGCTGTCCGCCGCGCTGCCTCCTCTCGATCCCATTGACTGATTGCATGTCTCCTAACATCCCAATTCACGCGCCGCATTGTGTCGTCGGCGTCATCGGTGGTGGCCAGCTCGGCCGCATGATCGCCCTCGCCGCCCGCCGGATGGGCGTGCGCACGGTGATCTGGACCGGCGGCCTCGAAGCACCCGCCGTGGAGTGTGCGGATGAGGTCATCGACCTGCCGTTCGACGATCCGTTAGCCCTCCAGGATTTCTGCAGCCGGATCACGGTGGCGACGGTGGAGTTTGAGAACATTCCTTGCGAGACACTGGAAAAAGTCGCCAAATGCACCGGTCTCTATCCATCGCCCCATGCCATCTGCATCACCCAGAACCGCGAGCGCGAGAAAAATTTCCTGCGGGAAAATAACATTCCGCACACTTGGTATGCCGTCATTTCTAACGCTGCCGAACTCGCCGCTGCGATGCAGGAACTCAACGGCCCCGGCGTGCTCAAGACGGCGGATTTTGGCTACGACGGCAAGGGCCAGGTCAAGTTGGAAGGCGATGAAGATGCGGCGAAAATCTGGGCGGCCTTCGATGCGCCGCGTGCCGTGTTAGAGGCGTGGGTGCCCTTTGAAAAGGAACTCTCGGTGATGGCCGCGCGCGGGGCGGATGGTGTCACCGTGACCTACGATCCTGCGGAAAACCGCCATCGGCATCATATCCTGGATGTCTCGATCATCCCGGCCCGCGTCTCGCCGGCGGTGGCGTTAGAAGCAGCCGCCATCGCCCGCCGGGTGGCTGAGGCGCTCGACTATCGAGGGATTTTGGGCGTGGAATTTTTCCTTAAAACCGACGGCAGTTTGCTCGTCAATGAGATCGCCCCGCGCCCTCACAACTCCGGCCACCACACGCTTGACTCCTGCGTCACCTCGCAGTTTGCGCAGCAGCTCCGCGCCGTGATCGGCCTGCCGTTAGGCTCCACGCGCTTGCTCACGCCGGTGGTGATGCTCAATTTGTTAGGCGACATGTGGCTGGACGAAACCACCCCGCCCGACTGGCTGCCGCTCTTCGCGGATGGCGAGGCTCACCTCCACCTCTACGGCAAGCGCCACGCCCGCGGCCGCCGCAAGATGGGCCATGCGAATTTCATCGGCGATGATGCCCTCGCCCGCGCCGAGGCGATGAAGGCTCTGTGGCTGCTCTGACGGACCGCGAAATTTATTTCGCCAGTCAACTGAAGGCCCCACAGCAAATCTCTCCCTCACCTCATCGACTCCACGACATGAGTGTCGTGGCTCCTTTTCAATCCATTCAAGAGTTTCTGACCGCGCCGGGCTTGACGCGGGGGAAACAATTCCGAATTTCTCATTCCAACGCCGACCGACTCCCCATGAACCCACTAGACCAAGCCCTCAAAGACCTCCTCCACAGCGTTTCCACCGAAAGCGATCTATATAAAGTGGCGAGTCGGTTCCTTGATCTATCAGAAAACAAATCCTTTATGGATGCGGGCAAGCCCGCCAACAATAAAGAACTGAGTCGGATTGTCACCATCGGTCTGAAAAGCAAGCTGGGCCTCGACCCTTCTGGACTCAAGTTACTACTCCAACATCACTCGCGTTATGATTTCTTCCACGGCGGTGGAATGTTGGCTGGTCGCATCGTGCAGTGCTTTTACTTCCGGCGTGAGAACAGAGGTTGTATCACAGTCGCGACGCTCGCTGGCGAAGTTCATTATCTGCGGATTTCCGTAGTGGCGTCGCCAATTCCGGAGCATCCAGAACAGAATTGATTCATCGCTGAATCGTTTGAATCTGAGTTGTGATCAAAAACGCCACCCTATCAATTGCTAGAGACCGCTGACATTTCTTCATTCCTCGGGGACTCCCGGTGGAAGGATCGTTTCGACGACGAGATCCTTGCTGCGGCGAATTCGCTGGCGGGTAAGGTGAAGGACTTGCGGATCGAGGAAACTGCGCCGGGGTCGGTGAGTCTGATAGGAATCGTCGGCAAGGATGAAACAGAAGTGAATCTCTGGCAGGCCGGGCAGCGGTGGGAGTTTGAAACATTCTGCTCGTGCGAGATCGGCAGCTTCTGCCATCACGCGGCGGCGATTCTAACGAAGGCGGCGAAGGAGCGCGATCCGTCGAGATTGCAGGGCCGAGGAGTGGCCGGGGCGGTGGCGGCGGCGCTGCCGAGCGCGCGGGAACTGATGAAAGATCCGCCGCCGGATTTACCGCGCATGAGGATGGAGGCCCGCTTCGAGCTGCGGGTCACTCGCGAGCCGGTGGACAAGGCGACGCGGCTGTTGCTCCAGTCGTTAGGCCAGCCGGACCCGGACTTTTGGATTTCCGCCGAGGCGGCGGTGGTTTACGGCGAGCATCGTAGTTCGCTGCGATCCAGTTCGCCGGAGTGGGTCAGCTCGATCACGCACGAGGGCCAGGCCGCGATTCTCCAGCATGACGCCGCCGCGGAAAATGCCGCCACCCAGCAGCTCCGCGATACCGGGCTGTCCTCGCTGCAATCGAACTCCGCGTGGCAATTTCTGCTTAACCTCAAGTCCCGCGAACCGAGCCGCGGCAAGGGGCCGGACCGCTGGTTTCCCGATCCCAGCCGAGTCCCGACCGACGCATTCTGGCACCAGTTCCGTGGGGAAATGGTGGTGCGGTTAGAGACACTCGGCTGGCAGGTCACAGTGACGGACAATGTCGGCCACCGCGTCCATGAGGCGGATCCGGCGAAGTGGGAAAGCTCGATCGATCCCGGCGATGGTGGCTGGTTCAGCTTATCCGTCGGCTTCGAGGTGGCGGGCCAGCGCTATGATTTGCTACCGATCCTCGCCGGACTGCTAGAGGGCGATTTCCTCGAGGAAACCCTGGATCGCCCGGACAATGGCCACATCTACGCGCCGCTGCCAGATGGCGATGCGCTGAAGCTGCCGATCGGGCGCGTGCGGAAAATTCTCAATCATCTATCCGCACTGATCGACCCACGATTCCCGGACAAGGCGCGGCTTCACGCGCTCGACGCTGCATCGTTGGCCGGGCTGGGCGGGCTAGGCATCGACACGCCGCCCGACCTCAAGGAGCTGGCGGCGAAGCTCAAGGACTTCTCCGGCATCGACGCGGTGCCGATGCCCAGCGGTTTGCAAGCGACCTTGCGCGACTATCAGCTCGCCGGCTTCCACTGGATGCAGTTCCTCGCCCGCCACGGTCTCCACGGGATTCTGGCCGACGACATGGGTCTGGGAAAAACCCTCCAGACACTCGCCCACATTTTAACAGAGAAACAAACCGGGCACTCGCGAGGTCTGCCCACACTCGTCATCGCGCCGACATCAGTGGTCCCTAACTGGCGGGCTGAGGCGCTGCGGTTCACTCCGGACCTGCGCGTGTTGGTCCTCAACGGCCCGGAACGGAAAAAGTATTTCCGCTCGATCCCCCACGCCGACCTCGTTCTAACATCATTCGCGCTGCTCCAGCGCGACATCGACAAACTGGCGGCCGTGCCCTTCCACATCGTGGTCCTCGACGAGGCGCAGAACATCAAAAACCCGCGCTCCAAGGTGGCGCAGGCAGCGTGCAAGCTCGACGCCCGCAACCGGCTTTGTCTATCAGGCACGCCCATCGAGAACCACCTCGGCGAGCTTTGGAGCCTGATGAATTTCCTGGTCCCCGGCTTCCTCGGCACGGAAGACGCGTTTAACAAACGCTTCCGCACTCCCATCGAAAAGGACGGCGATGCCGAGCGCAACGCGGTGCTGAAGGAGCGCGTCGCGCCTTTGATCTTACGCCGGACCAAGGATCAGGTCGCCAAGGAACTGCCGCCGAAAACCGAACTCGTTCATCTCATCGAGCTCAATACCGGGCAGAAGGATCTCTATGAAACCGTGCGCGCCACCATGGACAAGCGGGTGCGCGAGGCCATCGCCGCGCGCGGCATCGGCCAATCGCAGATCGTGTTTCTCGATGCACTGCTCAAGCTCCGCCAGATCTGTTGCGACCCGCGGCTACTGCCCGAAGACTATCAGCACGGCGTGTTGGAAAGCGCGAAACTCGACTTCCTAACGGAGCTGCTGGCACTGCTGATCGAGGAAGGCCGGCGGATCCTGTTGTTCTCTCAATTCACCACCATGCTCTCGTTGATCGAAGCGCATTTGGTGAAAGAGAAAATTTCCTACCTGAAACTAACCGGAGCCTCCAAGGACCGCGGCAAGCTGGTGGAGGATTTCCAAA
>JAYTEI010000042.1:0-1954 GCA_043735445.1 Akkermansiaceae bacterium
GCGGTCACTCCACGTTCTGCACTTGCTCGCGGATTTTTTCTAACTCGGTCTTTGCTTCCACCACCGTCTGGGCGATGGCGGCGTCGTTGGCCTTGGAGCCGATGGTGTTGAATTCGCGGAAAAGTTCCTGACAGAGGAAGTCCAGTGCGCGGCCCGGTGGCTCGGTGGCTTGTAAGTATTCGCGGAATTTGGCGAAGTGGGAATCCAGCCGGGTGATTTCCTCGCTCACATCGCAGCGGTCGGCGAAGAGGGCGATCTCTTTGGCCACGCGTTCGTCGGTGAGGTCGAGTTCGAGACCGGCGTCGCGCAGTCGCTTGGTGAGAAGCTCGCGCTGGCGGATGGGGCGGCTGGGGGCCTCGGCGGCGATTTTCCGAGCGAAGGAAATGAGAACTTTCAGCCGGGTGAGGAAGTCGGCTTTGAGATGGCTGCCCTCGCTTTCACGCATCGCGGTGAGTTGGGTCAATGCGGCGGTTAGAGCTGGCTCGATCACGAGCCACGCGGCCTCGGCGTCGATCTCAGAATTGCCCGCTGCGATGATCCCCGGCTGGCGCAGAAAATCGGCGGCGGCCGGCAGCACCGGGTAGCCTACGGTCCTGCCCAACTCGCCGAAGGCTTTGGAAAATGCGAGTGCGAGTGCGGGGTCGATCCTGAAATCTGCGGCGGCACCTTGGGAACGCTCGACGTTGATCGAGACTTGGATGCGGCCCCGCGAAACCACCGTTAGAACGGCCTTGCGGATGCGGGCGTCGAGTTCGTTGAGTTCGCGCGGTGCTTGCACCACCACCTCGGCCTGCTTGCGGTTGACGGCGCTGATTTCCACGCTGGCCTGCCACGCGTCCGTCGCCGCCGAGCCGCGGCCAAATCCTGTCATTGAATGCATGCATGGAAGGCTCATGGGTCACGAGTCATTGGTCAATGGGGAAGAGAGTGCCGAGTTCGGCATCTCCATTTGGATTCTTTCAACCACAGATGAACGGGATGCACGCAGATAAGAGGGATGAAAAGCCAGAATTGGGGAAGTAGCGCTGGTTAGAATTAAAAGCTCATCTCTTATCCCTTCTTCCATCTGCGTGCATCCTGTTCATCTGCGGTTCAAATCTGAAATGGAGCTGCCTTCGAGTGCCGAGTGATCACTTCTTTACCTTTCCCGTTTTCAACGGAATCTCCCCGCATGGCGAAGGTGTTGGTGGGTCTATCAGGCGGCGTGGACAGCGCGGTGGCGGCGGCGTTGCTGATCGAGCAGGGTCACGAGGTGGCGGCGGGCTACATGAAGAACTGGATCAACGACGAGGGAATTCCCGGCGATTGCCCGTGGGAGCAGGACATCGAGGACGGCCGGGCGGTGGCGAAAGCGCTGGGGATCGAGTTCCGGGTGATCGATCTCATCGACTCCTACAAGGACCGGATCGTGGACTATTTGGTGGAAGGCTACCGCTCGGGCATCACCCCGAACCCGGATGTGTGGTGTAACCGCGAGATGAAATTCGGGGTGTTTCTCGACTATGCGTTGTCACAAGGATTCGAGCATGTGGCGACTGGCCACTACGCCCGCCGTCGCACCCTATCTGACGGCTCGGCGGCGATCCTGCGCGGCGCAGACCCTAACAAAGACCAGAGCTACTTTCTCTCACTGATGACCCAGCATCAAGCGGCTCATGCACTTTTCCCGACCGGGGAAATGCTCAAGCCGGAAGTGCGGGCGGTGGCGCGGCGCTTCAATCTGCCGGTGGCGGAAAAGAAGGACAGCCAGGGGATTTGTTTCCTCGGCCAGGTGAAAATGAGTGATTTCCTGCGGCACTACGTCGCGGACACGCCGGGTGAAATCGTCGATCCCGCCGGCAGGGTGTTAGGCGAACATCGCGGGCTGCACCTCTACACACTCGGCCAGCGAAAAGGTCATGGCGTGGCTTCGCCGCGCGAGGGAATGGCGTATGTGGTGGTCGGCAAAGATCCG
>JAYTEI010000043.1:0-4434 GCA_043735445.1 Akkermansiaceae bacterium
GAGTCGCTGAAAAGGACGTGACCGGTCTTGTCGTTGTAGCCGATGATCATCCGCATGTGGTTGCCACCAGCCTGCTCGGCGATGGACGGCTCTTCGGGATATTTACCTAATGTTAGACCCCATAACAACGGGATGCCTTCATCGATGTAATGATGGATGTTCTTGGCGAAATCCACTTCACTAACGGGTTTGCCGACCGTCATCTTGCGCTCGTCCACTTCGGAGAGGCCGCTATCAGACAGCATTCCTAATATCTTGAAACGGGTCTTGAAACGAAAGTCGATTTTCCCAAGTGCTTCCGCCATCGCGACGGTGCTGGTGCCCTTCTCCGCGTCGCTGCCGGCCACTTGGGCGAGCTGATGTTGGTCGGCCGGGATTCCATAGTATTCAAACAGCCGCTGCGCCGAGGCGACCACGCAATATCCTTTTGGTCCCTGATCGACCATTGGGATGCCTTTGATATAGATATCGCCGTTAGGTTGCTTGGTTAGATTCTTAGGTAAATCAGAAAGTTTCGCCGCCATCGAACGACCTTGGAAGGCTGCGGCAAACGCGCCCTTCGCGTCGCGCGGGGCGATTTTCAGGCGGAGAAATTCCACCTTGCCTTGGCTCGCCTCGGGATTGTGCTCAAGCATCGCCATGCCCTTGGGCGAGAGCCAAGTCCAGCCCTCCGAGACCAGCCCTTGTGCTGCATCCGCCTTCCTCGCGGTGGGGCGGACTTGTAGCATCTCGCTCAGTTTCGTGCCGCAGAGTTTGAAGCGGCGTTGGAATTCGTCGGTCTTGATTTCGCCAGAGTCACCGCGGTTGTAGAGGGAAAATGTGATCCCGTTGAGTTTGCCCTCGAGGAAATCCACCACCACTTCCTCCACCGGTAACTCGCCGCCGAAGAGCTTCAGGTCCACCCGCAGATTGGTGAACGGTTGTTTCATAAACACCGCCCGGTCACGCGAGGTGGTCATCCATTCGAAGAAGGGATTCTTCTTCACATCGACGCCCTTGGGCACTCCGAAAGCGGCGTCCAGCCGGTCCGGCGTGAGCGACCATACCGCCGGTATCATCTCTAGCAGGTCGAGCGGACAAGCCATGGTGCCCGTGCGCATTTGTTGGACGAATGCCTTGGCTTGAGCCTCGCCATCCGTGTCTGCGCGGCCGACGGTGATGGCACACAAGGCGAGCAAAGCAGCTAGGCGGAGGGAATTTCCGGGAACGGGCGGCATGATGCTGCCAAGCAAACACCGGGGATTTCCCGTGGCAATCCCCAATTCCGGCGGCTCGTTTCGCAGCCACTGAGATTCCTCCGAGCTGCCGCTTGCCCTCCGCCGCCGGGTGGCTAAGGTCGCGCCGCCCGATGTCCGATTCCTTTGTCCACCTCCACCTGCATACCGAATTTTCCCTGCTCGACGGCATGATCCGTATCAAGGATTTGGCCAAACGGGCCAAAGAACTGGGGATGCCGGCGGTGGCAATGACCGACCACGGCAACCTCTATGGCGCAATCAAATTTTACCAAGAATGTAACAAGCTCGGGGTGAAGCCGATCCTCGGCTGCGAGATCTACCTCGCCCCTGGGTCGATGGAGGACAAGAAGGAGCTGGCTGGCCGCAAGCGGGCGACTCACATGACGTTGCTCGCGGAAAACAACGAGGGCTGGAACAATCTCAGCAAGCTCGTTTCCAAGGGCAATCTTGAAGGTCTCTACTATGGCAAACCGCGGGTGGATCGTGAAACGCTGCGGCAATATGCGAAAGGGATCATCTGTCTAACGGGCTGCATTTCCGGCCCGGTCAATGAGTGGCTGCGCGCCGGTGACGAGGAAAAAGCCCGCGAGACGTTAGTCGAAATCGTGGACATTTATGGCAAGGAGAACACCTATGTGGAGATCCACAATCACGGTCTCGAGCCGCAGCGGTTAGTCACTCCATCGCTGCTGAAGTTTGCTAAAGAAATGGACCTCAAAGTGGTCGCGGCGAATGATGTGCATTTCCTTAACAAGTTCGACCACGAGGCGCACGATGTGATGATCTGCATCGGCACCGGGCATTTAGTGATCGATGAAAACCGAATGCACTACACGCCGGAAGTCTATTTCAAGACGGCTGAGCAAATGCGCGAGATTTTCGCCGATGTGCCGGGTGCGTGCGACGCGACGTTAGAGATCGCGGAGAGATGCAATGTCTCTATCAAACTGGATTCTACCAGCTCAGAAAAGTACCCTCAATTCGGCACGCCAGACGGCAGCCCGCGCGAGGAGTATATGATGAAGGTCTGCCGCGACGGACTGGTGAAACGCTACGGCGCGGAAAAAGCCGCCAGCCCGGAAATAGCCGACCGACTGAAGTATGAGGTCGATACGATTAACCAATTAGGCTTTGCGTCTTACTTCCTGATCACCGCCGACTTCATCCAGTGGGCGCGCGACAACGACATCCCAGTCGGCCCCGGCCGGGGATCGGCGGCAGGTTCGCTGGCTTCGTATGCCATGGGCATCACCGACATTTGCCCGATGCGCTTCGGTCTGCTGTTCGAACGTTTCCTCAATCCAGAACGGGTCAGCCCGCCCGACGTGGATATCGACTTCTGCCAAAGTCGGCGGGTGGAAGTTATAGATTACGTGCGGAAGAAATATGGTGAGCGCAGCGTTTCCCATATCATCACTTATGGCAAGTTAGGTGCTAAAAGTGTCTTGCGCGATGTCTGCCGCGTGATGGGAATTTCCTATGGCGAGGGCGACCGGATCGCCAAGCTGATCGAGGCGAAACCGGACATCAAACTCAAGGACGAGTATGAGGCGAAGCCGGAGCTGAAAGAACTCATCGAAAGCAGCTCGACCTATCAACAACTCTGGAGCTACGCGACCAAGCTGGAGGGACTTGCTAGAAACGTCGGAGTCCACGCCGCTGGTGTGGTGATTGGTGATAGGCCGCTCGACGAACACGTCCCACTTACACGCGGAAATGAAGGTGAAGTCGTCACTCAGTATGACATGAAGGCGATCACCGACGTGGGCCTGCTGAAGATGGATTTTCTGGGGTTGAAGAACCTAACGGTCATCCACGAGGCGGTGCAGCACATCCGCACGCACACCCCGGAGTTCGCCATTGAGACAGTTTCGTTAGAGGATTGGAAAACATTCGAGCTGCTCAACCGCGGCGAGACGATGGGCGTGTTCCAGCTAGAATCCGGCGGCATGGTCGAGACTTGCCGCAAGTATGCCATCGAGAAGATCGACGACATCATCGACCTTCTCGCCGTCTATCGGCCCGGAGCCATGCAGTTCATCGACCAGATGCTGGATGTGAAAAAAGGCCGCAGTCGTGCGATGTATGAGCATCCGTTGTTGGAAAAAATCTGCGGCGACACCTTCGGCGTGATGATCTATCAGGAGCAAGTCCAGAACGCGGCGAAGCTGCTCGCCGGTTACTCACTCGGCGGTGCCGACCTGCTGCGCCGCGCGATGGGCAAGAAGGATCCGGTGGAGATGGAGAAGCAGCGTGCGCAGTTCGTCGAAGGTGCAGAGAAGACGAACAACATCGGTAAGAAACTCGCCGACCAAATCTTCGACAAGATCGCGATGTTCGCCGGTTATGGATTTAATAAATCGCACTCGGCTTGTTATGGTCACATTTCCTACTGGACTGCTTATTTGAAGGCGAATCACCCGGTCGAGTTCATGGCCGCGTTGTTATCTAACGAGATTCATAACACCGACAAGATCGGCGTGTTCGTCTCCGAGTGCCACCGGATGGGGTTGGAAATCCTGCCGCCGAATCTCAATGAATCGCAGCTCCGGTTTTCTCCTGAGGTCACGCTCAATGGCTCGAAGGGCGTGCGCTACGGCCTCGCCGCGATCAAGAATTGCGGCGAGGGCGCGATGGCCATCGCCATCAAGGACCGCGCGAAAAACGGCAATTTCACCTCGCTGGAAGACTTCGCCTCACGCCTTGATTCCAAGGTCGTCAATAAGCGCATCCTCGAGAATCTAGCAAAAGCCGGGGCGCTTGATTGGACGGCGGAAACCCGCGCCGGGATGTGTGCCCGGCTTGAGCAAGTCGTTGCGTCCGCCTCGTCCGCCCAGCGCGACCGAGCGTCTGGCCAGGTGTCGATGTTCGATGCGATGGATTTCGCCGCTCCCGCTAAGACGAAGTCCAAGCGCTCCTCGGAGCCGTCCGTCGAGGAATGGAGCAAGGATGAACGTCTGGCTCACGAGAAGGAGCTGCTAGGTTTCTATGTCACCGGCCATCCGCTCGACAAGTTCCGCAGCGTCATCGACTCGAACAAATACCGCCGCCTCGGCCTGATCGACGATCTCGATCTAGCCAACCCGCGCGAGCGATTCCCCTTCGCCGGGATGGTCCGCTCGTTAGACGCGAAAATGACCAAGACCGGCAAGCCCTTCGGCGTGCTGGTGCTGGAAGATTTCACCGGCAGCGCGGA